>SLPB01000129.1 GCA_007132225.1 Bacteroidales bacterium
ATGGGTGGACAGATGGAGAGAGTCAGCGTTACATTGAGCAGGGAGAATGGTCAGGATATCAGCTGACCCCCATAGTGAAAATCCTTAACCGGGGTTCCATCTCCTTACCTTCATCTTCCTGAAATTAAAAAACAGGTTGCAATTTTCAGGATCATACAAATAAACAATCAGATGCAAAAAGAACAACAGGATAAACGACCATTGCAGAAAATGTTTCATGCCGTGCCTCCTTCTTATGATTTTCTTAACCGGGTACTCACCCTGAGATTTGACCAGGTGTGGCGAAAGAGCGCCGCTGCAGTATGCCTTGAGAAAAACCCTGAGCGGGTGCTGGATCTTTGCTGCGGTACGGGAGACCTTGCAATACATCTTGGGAAAGGTGCTCCGGCCTGCACCCATATTACAGCCTTCGATTACAGTCCGCCGATGCTGGAGCTTGCCAGGAAGAAGGCGTTAAAGGCCGGGCTTGATGGTGTTGAATTTATCCATGGAGATGCTGCAGATATGCCTTTTTCAAATGGCTATTTTGATTCAATAGGCATCGCATTTGCTTTCAGGAACCTCACATTTCGTAATCCGGATAGTGAGAAATTTCTTTCGGAAATACTCCGGGTGCTTAAGCCCGGCGGGCGATTTGTTATTGTTGAAACCAGTCAGCCCCCAAACCCTGCCCTTCGTAAGATATTCCACCTGTACCTAAGATGGCTGACAGCTCCTTTAGGGGGGATTCTCTCAGGACATTATGGTGCCTATAAATATCTTGCTCATTCGGCCAGTCATTACTATAGCAGCCGGGAACTGGAAGAGTTAATTCTGAATGCCGGATTTGCTTCAGTAAGCTCAAAGATGTTATTTGGTGGTATTGCCGGAATTTTTACAGCAATTAAATGATCAGCACTTCTGTTTATGCAGCATTAGGTAAAACCAGTTATGAGGTTTTCACCACAAAAGGTTTTTTGGTGCAATAATTGGTTTGATTTTTGTCTTGAGTTTAATGAATCGTCCCGGTCAATATTTTCAGTAATTTAAAAAAATACCATAAAATTATTGTTATGGTAAGATCCATAAGACCTACGACTGGATCCAAACATTTACTTATGAAAACCAAATATTTAAAAATATGAGAAAGTCAGCTGCTCTTTTGTTATTTGTAATGTTACCGGCAATTTCCTGCGACAAAAAAGATGAGGTCAGACTTGCCCCCATAGAAATAAAGCTCTCCCAGCCGCAGATTGAACTTATTGAAGGAGGCAACCGTTTTGGTCTTGACCTCTTCAGGAAAATCCTTTCTGAGGAAGATGAAAATGAAAATGTTTTTATCTCCCCTCTGAGCGTGCATCTTGCACTTTCAATGACATGGAACGGTGCCGGTGAGAACACTCGGGCGCAGATGAGCGAGGTCCTCAATTATCCTGATTATGATGAAGAAACAATCAATTCTTCCATCCAAAAGCTTATTAATGATCTTTTATCAGTCGATAAGAAAGTTGAAACCGGCATAGCCAATTCAATCTGGTACCGTGATGATTTTGCCGTAGAGACGGACTTTCTGGATATAAACAAAAAATATTTTGATGCAGAGGTCAGTCCGCTTAATTTTGATGACCCCGCATCTGCCGGAATAATTAATAAATGGGTTGCAGAAAAGACTGGTAACAGGATTGAAGAAGTGGTTGACCAGATTAATCCACTTGACATGATGTTTCTTATCAATGCCATTTACTTCAAGGGTATATGGACACAGGAGTTTGTTCCTGAAAAAACTCAAAAGCGTCCGTTTAATCTTTTCAGTGGCGAATCCAGGGAAGTGATGACCATGGAAACAGAAGGTGAATTTGGGTATGCTGAAAGAGATGGCTACAAAGTGGCTGAACTACCTTACGGACAGGGGAACTTCAGTATGCTGGTTTTTTTGCCGGATGAGGAGGTTGGTGCCGGGGAAGTGGTAAACAAACTGGACAACGGGGCCTGGAATGAATTGCCCGGATTACTTGATAATAAAAGGCTAGTTAATATTCGCTTGCCCAGGTTCATCTTTGATTATGAAAAAGACCTTAATGAAGCACTGATAAATTTGGGCATGGAAGATGCTTTTAATGAAAACATGGCAGACTTTTCCCGCATAAACACCCATCCTGACCTTTATGTTTCAAAGGTCCGTCACAAGTCCTTTGTCGAGGTTAATGAGGAAGGTACCGAAGCAGCTGCTGTTACATCTGTGACGGTTTCACTTACAAGCTATGATCCTGACCAGCCCAGGCTTGCTTTCTTCCATGTCAACAGGCCCTTTGTTATAGCGATTAAGGAAAAATACACAAATGCCATAATTTTCATCGGGAAGGTAATGGAACCATAAACAAACTTCCACCTGATGATTGTTGGCTATTTCATGGCTCTTTTGCTTAAAGCATAGTTTATGCTGATCTTGTCAATTAATAGTTTAATTGTGCTGACCAGTTCACTTCCTTCCGAATAATCGGCCTGAGCTATATAATCTACCCTTTTGTGCAGGATGAGTTCCTGGCACATCTGTTTCTGTGATTTTCTTTTAACGGTAGCCCTGATTTTGGGATTAAAGACAGCTATTGTAGCCCCACCCTGATATTTAAGCATCTTCATGGCCGGGACATCAGTTTCTCCGTCCCCTATAAATATTATACGCGGAAAGGGGACAGGTCTTTCTTCCTCCGGAAGGAACCGGTTAATTGTCTGGTTATCATATGAGTTGTTGATTCCTTTATTAATGCGGAAAAGATACTGTGTTTTGTTGGTGTAATTGATAGCCAGTGCAGCCCACTCAGCAATGGCATTTTCATTGTATTTAAAACCTGATGCAAAAATGTTGGTGAAATGCCTGGCGATGGAAGTTCCTTCAATAAATTCCCTTAAGCCCGAGGAGATAATGTGATGCTCCAGAATGATCCCTTGCTTCCGGGCATATCCGTTAATAAGGTCAAAGTAATTTTCAACCCCGGGGAATAAACTTATATCTTTTCCGTAATTGATAAAATCCTGACGCCTTATGGGTATGCCTCTTTCCTTTGATTTTTGAAGCATAAGCTGCATATATGCCAGTATCCCGTCCATATCGTTATCCTTTGCGATCCGGGAAGCTTCAGACCAGAATTTTTCTTTCCGTATGCCGAGTTTTGGTATAAATGAATGTTCCTGCATGTTCCCGGGAGCAAGGGTGCCGTCAAAATCATAAGCGATAGCCGCTTTAATAAGTTTTTTCACTCTATAAAATATTTTTAACCTAAAACCTGAATCCAATTCCCAGCTTAAAACCAGAAGCGGATATATTTGATTTTTTCTTTTTGTCCCAACTCTGTTCTACTGCGAAAGGCCCGTAAGGTTTGGTAAATTCATCCGAGTAACTCCACTGGGGCGCCATGGGAAGGTCTTTCCAGAGTGAATATGAATATCCTGCCATCAGCGATATATAGCTGGTTATTTCATAGCTGGCCATGACATTTAAATAGTAGTTAACAGATAAAACAGACTGCGAATATTCGGGAAGGTCAAACTCACCGGACAAATATTCGTATCCTTCCAACGGGTCTTCAAAAAGCAGGTTCCCTTCCATATCATAGATGGTGATAATATCACTTTCAATAATATCGTCAATATCTATTCCTGAGCCTGAAAACGTTGCATTACCGCTTAGTGTTGAACTGCCTGCATTAACTGCAAATGATAATTCAGGGGTCACTTTCCAGGCTGCTTCTATTCCTGCAAGTAAACCAAAAGAATTAAATTCGGAAGAAGAATTTGTTTTCAGGGTGATGTCATTATCAAAAACATCATCCCAAAAAACTTCAACCAAAATGGAATCTTGTTCCTCCTGATCAATTTCAATCATCTGAACCCATCTGTCTGTGAGCTTTATATAAGCTTGCATATTCACTGATTGCATCAGATTGTCACTCCATCGGCCATACTGCAATCCGCCTTTGAGGCTAAGGCTGAGGTTTTCATTTTTTATTACAGGATACTGCACGCTTAGCTGAAATGAATTAAATGAAATATCATGTGATGCTTCCCATTGAGTTAAGCCCTGATCAGGGAAGTATTCACTTACATAATCTTCGTCTGGTTCCTCATATTCATCAATTTCACCAAGGTCCCTGAAACCTTCGACCCAGGATGCGGGAAAATTTCTGGAAGAATGCAGGTCCCATCCCATGTCCCAAAAACTCACAAATCCGTATCCGAAACCCTCGGAGAGATCATCATCAAAAAAATATAAGCCCGGCACTTCACCGGATTGTTCATAGGATGCAGACATGCGGAACCAGGAAAACCCAAACCGGGCATCATCAAGAGTATACACTAAATTCAGATGAAAAGGAATGTCAGGTTCAGGCCTGGTTGTAACTGGCACAATCCGGTCACCGTAGTCAGTCCGGATATCAAAAAGAACATCATCGGGAAGAGCCTGTTCCCATACTGTTTCATCAAAAAGTTCTATTTCTGAGCCTAAATATTTCCCTGCTCCCCCGATATTAAGATCAGGGAAAAAATATATACTGAAATCGAACCGGCCCCCTTGATCACCATTTGTATTATTTAGTAATTGGGGTTGTTGGTGACTTATGGTTATTTCACCGGCGGAATTTAAATATAAGGGAGTTTTGTCTGGCTGAGAATAAACATATGAGGTTAAAATAAATGCTGTTATAATAAAAATATTCTTCATGGGCTTCAGGGGTTAAATTAATATTCCAGGGCAATCAGCATGGTCTTTAATCAACATTTTCACGGGCGATTCCCTAATAAAGTTACAAAAAAGATCACTGATTAAAAAGACAATCCCGGTAATTAAAGACTCAGCAAATTTAAAGGTTTCCATTTTAAAATTATAAAAGCAAGTTTGGCACCTGTACCGGTATCACTTTCGGCGTGCATTTTTATCTGTGCCCCCTGATGTCCCCAAAAAACTTAAACCATATTTAATTATTTTTGTTATATTACAAATTATAAATTAATTTTTGAAGGTTAGCTAGTCAATCTTAAGCTTTTGCAAACAGAAAGGCGTTTAATAATATTTTTAATGTTGGTAAGGATAATAATGTGCCGAATTTTAGCAGAAAAATGGATTACAGAAAAATATATTGCAACAGTCTTTTCCGGAGAAATTGTTTTTTGAGGATACCAATCTTTTTATTTTTTATAATTATTTCAGCTTCCTGTACTAATACTGCAGGGCCATCAGACGGCAACGACCGTCTCCGGTCAGTTGTTGTTTCCGAAGTTAAGAGACTTGATCTTTCATCTGTCCGTTCGGTCTCAGCACCGGTAATTGCCTATAAGAGGATCTACATTACTGCTCGAACCGGTGGACAGGTAATGAAGTTATTTTACGAGGAGGGAGATAGAGTCAGAGAAGGAGAATTGCTGGCAAGCCTTGACACACGAAGGCAGAACGCCCAGCTGCGCAATGCTGAGTCAGCACTTGAAGATTCAAAGCGGAATTACTTACGCACCAGTCAGCTCTATGAAAACAATGTAATAAGTGAATCGGAGTATGAGAGGGCTAAAAGGGAGCTGGAGAAGGCGGAGAGTGAGGTGGAGTTCTGGCGGGCTGAAGCTGAACTGGGAGATATATATGCACCCATCAGCGCAGTGGTTTCTGACAAGCTTGTTGAAGTGGGCACGACAGTTTCGGTTAACGAAAGGCTTTTTACCATCGAAGATCATGATCTTCTTGTGTTGCGGCCTGGTGTTTCAGAGCTTGATGTTGCTTTTCTGAGTGAAGGGCAGGAGCTGGAAATTCAGTTTGATGTGTTCAGAGAAGAACTTTTCACCGGGAGCATACGGAGGATCTTTCCTGCAGCTGACCGTATTACCAGGTTGTTTACCGTTGAAGTTGAGATAGACCAGGCTGATACAGATCGCATAATACGTCCGGGATATCTTGCCCGGGTGCATTTTGTCACAGATCAGAGAGTTGATGTTTTGGCTGTACCCAATGAAGCACTCTCCTCACTGGAAGGCGAAGATCTTGTTTATGTGGTGAATGACAACCAGCAACTTGAATCCAGGAAGGTAGAGAAGGGAACAGAACGTGACGGATGGGTAGAGATTACCGGGGGACTGCAGGAGGGGGAAAATGTTGTTGCCGGCAACCTCGATGCTTTGAATGATGGTATGGACGTGAATGTTGCCGGAAAATTCAGGAGGTATGGATTCAGGGAATAAAATAGCTTATGCCGGGAAATAATAAACCAGGGTCATCAAAAGTTAAGAATTTTGCTCTTAGTTCGTTGGCTATCGGCAGACCGGTTGCTGTTATGGCCATTACTTCCGTAATTTTAGTGCTTGGATTACTTTTTTCAGGCCGGCTGCCAGTGAGCCTGCTTCCTGATGTGGACTATCCTCATATTCGCGTTGTAGTAAATTATCCCGGGGTAACCCCTGAAGTTATTGAGGAACAGCTAACAAGAGTTTTGGAGCGTAATTTGTCCGCTACCGAGAACCTTGCCGAGATTCATGGGCGGGCATCTGAAGGCAGATCATATATTGAAATGTATTTTGAAGCAGGAACCGATATTGACCGGGCACTGCAGGATGCTGCCCGTCAGTTGGAACGTGCACGTGCAGATTTACCGCAGGGTATTGATCCTCCCAGGCTGATGAAAATGGATCCGTCACAAAATGCCGTGTATGAACTTGCTTTCAGTTCAACAGTTTTGTCATCCATTGCCCTGAGAGACTGGGTTGACCAGAGGCTGGTTCCCCAGCTGCTTACCGTGCCGGGCACCGGTACAATAGAGGTGGCCGGAGGGAAAGAAAGGGAGATTGATGTTGTTGTGGATTCTGAGCGGCTTCTCTCATATGGCATTGGGCTGGCTGATATATCGATGATACTTGCTCAGCGCAATGTCGATATAGCCTCAGGTAATTTAACATCCAAGGAGTATGATGTGCTGGCTCGCACCGAGGGACGTTACAGGAATGCTGCCCAGGTTGCCAATACTCTTATCAGTTTGCCCGGTTCTGATAAACAGATCCGTTTGTCTGATGTAGCAAAGGTTGCCGATTCCCACCGGGAACAAAGACTTTTTGCAAGGGTAAACGGAGAAGAGGCCGTGCAGGTTTCAATAATGAAACAACCCGATGCAAATACTGTGGAGGTGATCGACGGACTGGAATATGTGCTGAATGATCTGACTGACTCCGGGTTTATCCCATCCCATATTCTTTTTGAAACTATTCGTGATGAGTCATTTTTTATCCGGGCGTCATTGCGTTCGGTGAGCCTGGCTGCAATAGCAGGCGGCCTGCTGGCTATGATTGTTATTTACCTGTTCCTTGGCAGTCTGCGAAAATCTTTTATAATAGGCCTTACCCTTCCGGGTGCTGTCATAGCTACTTTTCTTTTGATGACCGTTAGCGGGCTCACCCTTAATGTGATGAGCCTCGGTGGACTTGCCCTGGGGGTTGGATTGCTGATTGATAACGGACTGGTTATGCTGGAAAATATTTCCAGGCACCGTGATCAGCTAAAAAGGAGTGCTTTGGAATCTGCTGTTCATGGTTCAGCAGAGGTTTATACAGCCATAGTGGCAGGTACATTGACCAATATGGCTGCGGTATTACCTTTTCTGCTTGTTACCGGTCTGGCAGCACTTATATTCAGGGAACTGATTTTGACCATTGTTTTTGCCATGGTTGCTTCCCTGGTTGCCTCCCTTACACTGGTACCTTCACTGGCTGCAATGACCTTCGGGCCCGGCAATAGGAAAAGTGAAAGTGAAAAACTTATAGGATATGAGAGATCCGGCGGGAATAAAGATGAGATCCATAAGAAACCTGACAAGGGGATCCTAAGCAGTCCAATGAACAGTCTTACCGGTCTTTATGAAAGATATATCCCCCGGTTTATCGGGTTAAGATACCCGGTTCTGGGAATTTCTGTTATCATTCTTTTGGGAGCATTATGGTCGCTCAGTAGCCGGGGAACTGAATTTTTACCCCCCGTGGACGACGGCAGGATAGATATGCGGTTTGTTCTTCCTCTGGGCACCCCTCCCGATCCTACAAATGAGGCAGCTGTAATGATTGAGGAGGCCATTAAAGAAATGCCTCATGTGCAAACTTATTACACCACGGCAGGTGGGTATTTCAGGGGAGGACAGCTTTCCATTCGCGGGGGTATGATCGATATTGTTGTGCAGCTTATGCCCGTAAATCAGAGAAGGGGCTATAATGCTGAAAGATGGGTTTCAGATTTTACTCAGAGAGTAAATGAAACTGGTCTGCCCTTTGTTCAGCAGCGCATCAGGGGTCCCCGTATTGAAGGTTTGCAGACCTCCCTTATTGATTATGACCTGTCAGTGGGTGTTGTTGGCGAAGATCTGGATGTGCTTGATGAAACTGCCAGGAGTATACTGCAAATGATACAGGGTGTAGAAGGCCTCTCCGGCCTGCAGATAGGCAGGGATGAAAGGATACCCCAGGTACTTATCCGCCTGGATGATCAACGGGCTGCAGATCTGGGGATTTCCGTGGCGGAGGTCGGACAGGCTGTCCGAACGGCAGTTGACGGAATGGTTCCTACCCGCTTTGTCACAGGAGGGTTTGAATATAATATCAGGGTTCGTGTGCCACGTAGCATAACCGGCTCAGTCCGCGACCTTTCCAGTTTCCCCCTCACCTCACCCGATGGCAGGTCCGTTAATCTCGGATCCCTTGCCAGCTTTGAGCAGATAATGACGCCGGCTCATATTGAAAGACTAAACCAGATAAGGATAGTAAGGGTGAATGGAACTGTAAATCTTGAGCAGGCAACAGTGGGGCAGGTCAACGAAAGGGTCAGGGATATCCTGCAGGATTTTGAGATACCGGAAGGGTATGGCATTGTTTATGGTGGGGCTGCCGAATCCATACGGGAAACAAACCGCTCAATGAACCTGGCTATTATACTTGCAATATTTTTTGTTCTTGTGGTCATGGCCATTCAGTACGAAAAGATATCAAGCCCCCTTGTCATTATCTCAACCCTGCCATTTTCACTCTCCGGTGTAGCATTAATGCTCTGGCTTACCGGAACCTCCCTAAGTGCTCCGGTACTGCTCGGACTGATATTTCTTGTAGGTATAGTTGTAAACAATGCTATATTGCTGGTGGAATTTGCTGATCAAAGTATGGATAGCAGTGATAGTTCTGCATCCGAAGCAGTAAGCCGTGCCGGAATCATCAGGCTCAGACCTGTGCTAATGACCACGCTTACAACGGTCACGGGAATGCTGCCCCTTGCACTTGCCCTGGGAGAGGGATCTGAATTACTCCAACCCCTTGCTGTAACAGTGATCGGGGGATTGATTGTGGGTACGGTTTTCACACTGGTACTTTTACCCGGCATATATGTTATGGTCAATGACATTAAGTATTTCTTTTCAAAGGCAATTAGATAATTGTCAAATCAAAGTAAACAGGGGCTGCTATTTCTCCCTGGCATTTATTTGAGCATATCATTCCGGGACTTTTAAAAACAGGCAAATTTTTTTATACGTTTTGCAATAATAAATATCTTTACACTATGGGCCTGCGGGATAAAATTAAACTGGACAAGGAACTCGGGCTAATGGATATTATTGCCATAAGTACAGGATCCATGTTTAGTTCCGGCTTTTTTCTTTTACCTGGCATTGCTGCCCAGCAGGCAGGTCCCGCCGTTTTTGTTTCCTATTTAATAGCTGCCATACTTATTTTGCCCGCCATGTTCAGCATGGCGGAACTATCTACCGCAACTCCTAAAGCCGGGGGTGGTTATTTTTTTATTGACAGGGCCCTTGGACCTTTGTTTGGAACCGTTGGCGGGGTTGGCAATTACCTGGCCCTTGTTTTGAAAACAGCCTTTGCTCTTGTTGGAATAGGTGCATATGCGGTTTTATTTTTTGATATACCAGTCAGGCTAACTGCAATAATATTCGGACTGGTGTTTATGATGATGAATATCCTGGGTGTAAAGAAAGCTTCGGGGGTGCAAAAAATATTTGTTTTTCTGTTGGTCTTCATCCTTGTTTTTTTCATTGCAGAAGGTTTGCGGGAAATATTTTTCTCTCCCGGCAAAAGTGAATATTTAAAGAATTATTCTCCTTTCATGCCATTTGGAATAGAGGGTCTGGTTTCCACATCTGCCCTGGTGTTTGTTTCATATCTCGGCCTCACCCAAATTGCCAGTATGGCAGAGGAGATTAAAAATCCCGAACGTAATATTCCACTTGGACTGATTTTGTCACTTGCCCTGACAACTGTAATTTACGTGCTTGGTGTTTTTATTATGGTTGGGGTAATACCTCCCCAGGAGTTATGGAACGATCTTACTCCTGCTTCAAGTGCATCTTCACGTATTTTTTCATGGTTTTCACCGGGTGCAGGAAAGATGCTTATTGTCGTAGCAGCTGTAACCGCATTTGCATCAACAGGAAACGCAGGTTTGATGACAGCGTCCAGGTATCCCCTTGCAATGGCCAGGGACAGGTTGTTTCCTGAAATTTTCAGCAGGCTGAGCAGATTTAAAACCCCCGTAGTCTCTGTAATTACTACCTCAGTTATTTTATTGGTTATAATTGTTTTTGTCAGTGAAAGCAATATTGCCAAACTCGCCAGTAGTTTCCAGCTTCTGATTTTTATACTTATCAATGCCTCTGTTATTGTGATGAGAAAAAGTAAAATTGAAGCCTATGATCCCGGATATCATTCACCATTTTATCCATGGATGCAAATATTCGGTATTGTTAGTTCATTTTTTCTCATCATTTTTTTGGGATGGGGTCCGGGCTTATTTACAATGATTATTGTAGCCCTGGCAATAGCCTGGTACTGGTATTATGCGCGTAAACATACCATAAGGGCCGGGGCAATATATCACTGGTTTGCCCTTTTGGGGAAAAGAGAGTATAAACCTCTTGAAGGAGAATTGCTGAGTATTCTCAAAGAAAAGGGGTTACGTGACGGAGATCCTTTCGGGGAAATGATCGTTCAGGCCACAATAACTGATCTGAATAATAAACGTATTTCTTTTGATTCACTGGTATCCGATATATCAAGGAATTTTTCCCGTGATATACCGGATGTGGACAGAACAATGCTGAGAAAGGAATTCCTTGATGTTACCGGCATTGATCCGGCATTGATCATTCCAAAAGTTTCTATACTGTATGCCAAAACTGTTAACATTGAACACCCCGTCCTTCATATAGTACTGTCAAAAAGAGGTATTAAAAAGCCGGTGGTGAAAGGAGAAATATCTTCAGAAGACAATATAAAGGTGTTCTTTTTTATGCTCAGCAGGGTTGATGAGCCCAAGCTGCAATTAAGACTTCTATCAAGGTTGATGGACCTTGTTGAACGGGACCGTTTTGTTGAGGATATATCAGGTATTAAAAATCATCGTGAAATTAAGGAATATCTGTTGCATAATGACAGGTATATAACCATTCATCTTAAAAAGGGGACTGCCCAGGAAGAATTTATTAATAAATCACTTAAGGAGATAAAATTGCCCAATGATGTACTGGTGGCAATGGTTCAAAGGAGGAACCTGGTATTTACACCCAGGGGTGATACTGTTTTAATGGAAAACGACATTATTACTATAATTGGTGAACCCATAGGCATTAAAACCTTGTTCGGCATGTTTATCCATCAGGCAGGGCCCGGACACACCGGCACTGATAAATAAAACATCAAATCTGCCGATCCTTTATTTAGAACATCAAATCTACCGATCCTTTATTATTATTTTTTATTGCACTCGCAAAATTAAATGGCTAATAAATGGCAAAAGACAGTTAAATTTATATTATAAAATTAAGCAGCAGTTTTTCGGTTAGTTGGATTCATCGTGTTCTTTTAATCCTGTTAAAAAAATAGAAATGATGAAGAAAAATATTTTTGTTTTTGGGCTTAATGATCCAAACAAAGCACAAATGACCAACATACTCAATGCTGATGACTATGTATTTCATTCCTTACTTGCCTGGGAGGAGGTGGTCGAAGCCGAAACTTATGATTTCGGCCAGTTGCTTGATAAAGCCCGGCGACAGTTAAATGACTTTGAAGGATCAATCGATGGCATCACCACCTTTTGGGATTTTCCCTCTATCGAATTACTGGCATTACTTTGTGAAGAAATGAATCTTCCGGGGCCCTCAGCCCAGGCGGTGGTTAGGTGCTCGCACAAATACATCAGCCGGACAGAGCAACAGAAGGTTATTCCAGAAAATATTCCCGGCTTCCAGGCGGTTAATCCATTTGATGATGCACCACTTTCAAAAATCGAGCTGAATTATCCCTTTTTTCTTAAGCCGGTCAAGTCCTATGCCAGTTTCCTTAGTTACTATGTTGCAGGTCCGGAAAATTTCTTTGACGCAATAACTACTATCCGGGAAAATATCACCCGCTACGGAGAGCCCTATAACAGTTTCTTAAGTGAAGCAGGGATAGATGCCGGTGGAGTGGATGCCTTCTGGTGCATTGCCGAGGAGCTGATCGGAGGCAAGATGTGTACAGTTGAGGGATACTCATACAACGGGGAGGTCTCGACATTCGGGCTAATAGATTCGCACAGGTTCCCGGGGCGAACTACTTTTTCTCGCTACCAGTATCCTTCCACTCTCCCTGTGCCAATACGCCGGCGCATTGACGAGATCACACGGAAGATAATCAAATATATTGGTTATGATAATGGCGCCTTCAACATTGAGTTTTTTTATGATAAAAGGACCAACAGGATATGGTTGCTGGAGATCAACCCGAGAATATCCCAGTCGCACAGTGACCTCTTTTTTAAAGTAGATGGTGCACCAAATCAAAAGGTGATTATTGAACTCGCCACCGGTCATGCACCGGAGTTACCACATCGTCAGGGTGATTACAAGACAGCCGCCAAATTCTATCTGAGAGAGTTTCGTGACGGTATTGTTTGGCAGGTGCCTTCCCGGCATACCATACAGAAGATTGAAGATGAGTTTCCTGGCACGATTATATTACCTCATGTGAATGCTGGGGACCGATTGAGCGATTTGCATGATCAGGAGCCATATAGCTATCGTCTCGGAGTTGTTTTTATGGGTGCGGCTTCCCAGCAACAGTTACTGGATAATTTTCGTAGTTGCAAGGAATTGCTGGGGTTTAGTGTCCGGAATATTGAAAAAAGAAACAGAAGCGATTGTTAGAAGATAGTTGTCCTGCTAGGGC
>SLPB01000150.1 GCA_007132225.1 Bacteroidales bacterium
AATCTATTTAACAATGTGTTACTAATTCATGATCCGGATAATCTGTTTTTCAATCCATGGATCACCCATGTTGTTTATTCATGCATTTTTGTGTTACGAAGTAGCATGGGTGATTCATAAGAAAATATTTAAATTAAATCATTTGTCTTATGGATCTTACCATGACAATATTAAATAGTATAAAACACCAAAGTTATCAAATATCTTGTTTGATTCTTTTTTTGCCAGACATGTCATGATCGGAATTTATGCAAATATTTCTTATCCTTAGTAAAGCTAATGATAAATTTTTCATAACTTTCATTAAATTTATAAACCTGGCAGCGCTATTTATATTTATACATTATAATACTGGCTAATAATATGCATATATCATCAAATATAAAAGTCAATTGCCCTTTTCAAAAAGTAAGCCAAAAAAGATTTAATCCGATTTACTTGCAATACTTATAATAAGTCTAATTAATACAGTGCTTTATGAACATATCAGGTAAATTTGCGAACTTTTGCAATAAATTAAAACTTGGAAAAAAAGTCACTGATATTATCGAATATCGATATGAAAGCATTACTAAGAGGCTGAATACAGAATATTGGCATTACGGCTCCTATACATCTCATTCTCTTTATGCAGGTTCCTATGGACGCGGCACTGATATTAAAGGTAAAGAAATTGATATGTTATTTGAATTACCAGACGAGGTATATGAGAGAATTAATAATTATTCCGGAAATATACAGTCAAAACTCCTGGAGGAAATCAAAACAGTACTTGAAAACAAATTCAATTCTTACATAAGGGCCGACGGACAGGTAATAAGGATTGATTTTACTGATGGTATTTGTTTTGAGTTAGTTCCCTGCTTCGAAAATCCAGGCCGGGGTTATACCTATCCTGATACAATTTCCGGCGGTTCATGGAAAACAACCAATCCCAAACCGGAAATCACTAAGATTACCTCGGCGGATAAAAAATGGAATAATAATCTGATAAGACTCTGCAGAATGGCCAAAGCATGGAAAGATAAATGGGAAGTTCCAATTGGTGACCTTCTGATAGACACCCTTGCATATCATTTTATGAGAAGCAGGAATTATAAAGACAAGTCCTATAATTACTATGATTTGATGACAAGGGATTTCTTCGAATTTTTAAAAAACTGTGATGAAGATCAAAAATATTGGCTATCCCCTGGTGCCAAAAAATCTGTGTGGCGAAAAGGAAAGTTTGAACCTAAGGCAGAACAGGCTTATAATATTGCTTTAGATGCTTTAAATTATGAAAACACGAATCAGGAAGCATCTGCAAATAAAAGATGGAGAGATATTTACGGAATAAGGTTCCCTGGTTAATATTCAGCAAATATCATAATTCAATATTTAAATTAAGCATAGTTATGAGTCCCCATGATACTGCGTAACACAAAAAGATATGAACAAACCAGTGGGATCCATCCGTTTGAAACACTGAACTTGAATTACCTGAATTATATAAATAATTGATTATTAAGATGAATTATTGGGCAAAAACCAGGGAAGAACTTATCAGTGAGTTAGAAAAATTACAGCAAAAGCATGATTCTCTGACAGAATTATACAATAAAGACATAATCCTGCGAAAGCAGACAGAGAAAGATTTGATAAAACAAAAGAATTTCCTGGAACAGCTTTTCATGCAATCCTATATAAGCACCCAGGTACTTGATTCTGAGGGCTGGTGCAAGAGGGTGAATCCTAAATTAAGTGAAATTTTCGGTGTCAAACCTAAGGATATTGAAGGCAGGATCTATAATATATTTAAAGATAAAGCAGTAATAGAAGGCGGTGTTATTCCATATTTGGAAGATGTGTTTTATAAAGGAAAGACAGCAGAATGGGAAATATTTTTCGATATTGGCTTAGCAGCGGATTCTCAAAATATTGAAGTTTATAAAAAAAGACAAGTATGGTTTTATAACTGGGCATTTCCAATTTTTGACAAAGCCGGTAACCTTACTAATGTAATTATTCAGCACCTGGATATTACTGACCGTAAAAAAGCAGAGCTGTTATTAAAAGAAAAAACCGAAGAAATTGAAGCACAAAACGAAGAATACATTCAAATAAATGAAGAATTACTGGTTGCAAAAGAAAAAGCCGAAGAAAGCAACCGCTTAAAATCCGCTTTCCTTGCCAATATGAGCCATGAGATCCGTACCCCTATGAACGGAATACTTGGATTTGCCGAACTATTAAAAAAATCGGACCTTACGGGCGGTCAGCAGCAAAAATTCATTGAGATAATAGAGAAAAGCGGGGAGCGTATGCTCAATATTATTGATGATATAGTAGATATTTCCAAAATAGAAGCCGGATTGATAAAAGTTTCTATATCGGAAACAGATATAAACGAGCAAATAGAATATGTTTATACCTTCTTTAAGCCAGAGGCAGAAAGTAAAGGAATTAAGTTTTCATATAAAAATGAAATAAACCCGGAGGAAGCCATCATCAGAACGGACAGTGAAAAAATCTATGCCATTCTGATTAATCTTTTAAAAAACGCCATTAAGTATACCGAGGAAGGTTCAATAGTTTTTGGATGCCAGAAAAAGGGCCGAAAAATTGAGTTTTTTGTAAAAGATACCGGAATAGGAATTGCAAAAGAGAGGCAGCAAGCAATATTTGAACGTTTTGTTCAGTCAGATATAGCCGATACCCAGGCCCGCCAGGGAGCAGGCCTTGGACTGTCGATTGCCAAAGCCTATTTGGAAATGCTTGGCGGAAAAATTTGGGTAGAGAGCGAAGCTGGAAAAGGATCAATATTTTATTTTACAATTCCCAATATTGCTAAACCGGCAAACAAGAAAGCTGTTGACGATGTTTTTCCCCCTGAAAGTGAACAGCAACAAAATACTTTAAAAATATTGATTACAGAAGACGATGAAGTATCAGATTTTCTTATTACCGAAATACTCAGGGAAAACAATGATAACCTCCTACACGCTAAAACAGGTGTTGAAGCCATTGAAGCCTGCCGTAATAATCCGGATATTGATTTAGTGCTGATGGATATTCAAATGCCGGAGATGGACGGGTATGAAGCAACCCGACAAATCAGGAAGTTCAATAAAGATGTCATAATAATAGCACAAACAGCTTATGGATTATCCGGTGACAAAGAGAAGTCCGTTGAAGCGGGTTGTAATGATCATATTTCAAAACCCATCACCAAAGATAAATTATTGATGTTAATACAAAAACATTTCAATAAATAACCAATATTCGTATCTGGCCCGGATGCAGGGCATTACGCTTACAGGCGTCCGTTTGGCTGAGTACCTTATTGAAAGAACAGGGATAATCTCTTCTTGGAGACCTTAATTATTTTATCTAATTTTCACCCCTTGTAAATGCCGGATCCCCTGTTTGGAAATTGATAACATTCCGTGAAATTTTAGTGCCTGGCAATAAGAAATTAATCAAATTTTGCGTTACAGGTA
>SLPB01000088.1 GCA_007132225.1 Bacteroidales bacterium
ACAGGTTGCAAAAATTGCGATCCATTTCCGGCAAAATACTTTGTCATCATAAGTAACATTAAATTGAAAAATTAGTTCAAGGAATTAAATGAAAACAGACAAAATGGCATTTGAACAAAAACTTCTTATTGTTTGTTATCAGTAAGATTTTGATATTGTTCAATTGACTGGATATTAATAGTCTTTCAATTCCTTTCCCGTACGTTTTAGTTATAAAATACCTTCTTATTCATACTTTTTTTTAACTAAAAAATTAAGCCAATGAATATTTTTATAACACAAAAAAGGTTTTTGCTTATAATCCTTTTATTGGTGATCAAAAATTCACTTCTTTACTCCCAGGATGAGGAGGAAGATGATTACCTGAGAATTGGCGGGGCACTTCGTTATAATATTGCAAGTGAGAATTATGAAAGTGATCCCACAACAATTGACACTTACGGTACTCTTGATACATGGAGGCTCAATTTTGCTGCCCGGTACAGCGGAGTTATCCTTGATTTTGAATACCGTTTTTATCCTACTTTCAATACCCACTTTATACATCATGGTTTTGTCGGTTATAACTTTTCCGAGAATTTAGGAATGGAACTTGGCGTTACCCGGGTTCCTTTTGGAAATCTAGCCTTTAATTCACACAGCTGGTGGTTTTTGACTACTTATTATCTCGGACTGGAAGATGATTATAATATGGGCATCAAATTTAATTATGGCCTCACTGACAAGCTGAACATCAGTGCTGCTTATTTCAGGCAGTCTGAGCCGGCCGGTCCTGCCTACGGGATGGCGAGTTTTGGGGGACCTGGGGCAGGGACTTATTCATATAATGTTATTCCCGGCGATACTGATATTTCCCCGGAAGGGAATACCTCCTCCATCCGTGAGCTAAACCAGTTTAACCTGCGATTAGGATACGAAATTTTCAGGGGTGCAGAACTGGGATTTTCTGGTCAGGTCCAGGGTCTTTATAATTCTGTACTGGATGATACGGAGTATGGAAATGCACTTGCGGTGCACCTGAATTCAGATTTTAATAATTTCAATTTAAAGCTGCAATATACCTCTTATAACTACAGGGCACGGGATGATGCCGGGAATATAATCGACCGTGTTCAGATGGGGGCTTATGGTGATCCATACTATGGAGACGGTGTGGCAGCGAGGGGAAATGTGTTTTCTGCCGGGTTAGCATACAATATTGATGTGCAGTGGGGACCGGTAAGCAGTATTTTACCCTATATTGATTATTCTCTTATGACCAAGGATGGCAGCCTTGAAATTAACGGCTCTGCATTTGATTTTCAGGATTCCCACATGCTTGTACCGGGTTTTATGATTACCGCAGGACGGATTTATACTTACGTTGACCTGGCACTGGGTAAAAACCACCCATGGCTGACTGATGCTTTTGGCATGGGATTGGGTGCAGGTCATCTTTACAGCACCGATCCCCAGAATATTTATTACAATCAGGACAGGGCAGGTCAACCGGTCCCCGTTCAGGATTTGAACTGGAATATGCGCTTTAATATAAATATCGGTTATTATTTTTAATTGTTTTATCAGCAATTTATATTTGAAGCCAGGGGGGGGATATGTTAAGATAGCACCATTTTTTCATGAAAGGGGAATAAAACAGCTTATTATTTATTTTTTGGAATGAAGAACCTTAACTTAGTGACTTATTGTGAATCAAAAAAAAAAATATTATGAAGACACTCAAGTGTATCACTTTTATTGTAATGGCTGCTTTTGTGATTTCACAGCTGCAGTCATGTGAGCCTGCTGTGGAACGCATTGAACTGGGATATGTGCTCTGGGATTCGGAAATTGCATCCACCCATGTGGTTGCAGCTGTAATTGAAGATGAATTGGGACATATGGTAAATTTAAGGGCTGTTGATGCCGGACCAATGTGGATGGGTGTTGCCCGTGGTGATTTTGATGCTATTGTTGCGGCCTGGCTGCCTTCTACTCACGAAGCTTACCTGGAGCAGACGCGTGGCCAGGTAGAAAATCTCGGTCCAAACCTGAAAGGTGCAAGGATCGGATGGGTTGTTCCTGAATATGTACCTGTAAACAGCATTGAGGAACTGAATGAATACAGGAATGAATTCAATGGTCAGATTATTGGGATTGATCCTGGTGCAGGTCTTATGGCTGCCAGTGATGAAGCTCTGGACGATTATGATCTTGACTATAACCTGGTTGAAGGTTCCGATGCAGCAATGACGGCCGCTTTACGCCGTGCTATTGAGAGAGAAGAGTGGATAGTTGTTACAGGATGGACTCCTCACTGGAAATTTGTTGCATATGATCTCAAATATTTGGAAGATCCCAGGAATTCCTTTGGTGATGAAGAGCATATTGCCACTATTGTAAATCCCGGTTTACAGGAAAAGGCTCCCGATGTTTATGAATTTCTGGATAATTTTTACTGGACTACCGATGATATGGGTGAGGTAATGATGATGATCGAAGAAGATATGGAACCCTTTGAAGCTGCCCGGCAATGGATATCAGAAAACAGGGACATGGTAGAGGGCTGGTTACCTTAGTGGGAGGCGTATTGACAATCATATAAAACAATACAGGATCTGTCATTCCGGAAACGGGAAAGTGATGGAACTTGTAAATTTGTTTTTAAATTTATTTATAACGCCTTTATTTGTATCTGTATTCTTTTTATTTTATATAAGGGATAAACCTGAATTCTTGCCACTGTTTAATTGAAGAAATATAAAATGGAAGACAAAATCGTTGTTAAAAATTTATCAAAAGTTTTTGGGAAAAACCCAGACAAAGCCCTGAAAGCCTTGAAAGAGGGTAAATCAAAAGAAGACATTCTTCGTGACCAGAAACAGATGGTTGGGGTATATGATGTTTCCTTTTCGGTAAAAAAGAGTGAGATCTTTGTATTAATGGGATTATCCGGCAGCGGCAAATCTACATTACAGCGTTTGATTAATCGCTTACATGAGCCGTCCAGCGGCGAGATCATTGTCGAGGGAACAGATATTACAAAGTTAGATTCAAAGGATCTCAGGAATTTCCGTAGAAAACATTTTTGCGGAATGGTCTTTCAGAACTTTGCAGTTTTGCCTCATCGCACCGTTCTTGAAAATGTTGAATTCGGATTGGAACTGCAGGGAGTTGATAAAGATAAAAGACGTGAAAAATCCAGGGAGATAATAAAGATCGTCGGACTGGAAGGAAATGAAAATAGTATGCCTTCCGAACTGTCCGGTGGTATGCTTCAGCGTGTGGGACTAGCACGCGGATTGACCGTTGATGCAGATATCATGCTTATGGATGAAGCCTTCAGTGCCCTGGACCCTTTAATCCGCACCCAAATGCAGAACGAGCTTCTCGAATTGCAGGACAGGATGCAAAAAACAATTATTTTCGTAACTCATGACCTTGATGAAGCTTTTAAGTTGGGCAACCGGATTGCCATTATGTATGATGGAAGGATTGTGCAGATTGGCACAGCCGAAGAGATTATATCACGACCTGCCAATGACTATGTAAAAGCATTTGTGGAAGATATGAACCGTTCTACCGTGCTTACTGCCGGTACCGTTATGCATCCGCCTCAAGAAACAGCCTTTACCAGAGACGGACCACGTACAATAGCAAGAAAGATCAGAAAAAACGCATTAACCGGGATTCTGGTAATTACGACCAAAAGAGAGCTCAGGGGATATGTCAGGGCTAAAGAGCTGGCGGAGTATATAAAGAAAAATGAAGACAAGGAAGATATTTCTTTCGATAAATCATTGCTTCACAAACCGGCTCAGGTATATGAAGATACTCCTCTAAATGAGGTTATTAATCTTTATTCGGGGGATCATAAATTCGGACCTATTGCTGTTACAGATAAAGATAACAAATTAAAAGGAGTGATTGTCAGGGGAGCCTTGATTGCTGCACTTTCAGAATCTTACAGGCCCGACTTTCCAGAGAATGCTGAAAATACTGAGCCTGCCGAATCTCCTGAAACTCCGGAAGGCTCTGAGAACACTAATACTAAATAATTAATAGCATAAAAATATGTTTCCTTATAGAATACCATTGAGAGACTGGATTACAGCGGCAGTTGAATACCTGGAAACAGAATTTGCCTTTTTTTTCGACGGCTTTAGCGCATTAATCTTTTTCCTGGTAAATAATTTCAAAGACGGCATGCTTTTTTTGCATCCTCTGGTGCTTATCATAATAATAACCGCTATTACATGGTACATGGCGGGATGGAAGAACAGCATTATCGCATTTCTGGGCCTATTGCTCTCTGAAAATATCGGACTATGGGAACCGTTTGTGGAAACTCTTGCCCTGGTCCTGACGGCAGAATTGCTGGTGGTAATACTGGGACTTCCCCTTGGTATCTGGGCTGCACGGAGTGACCGTGTTAATGAGGTGTTACGGCCCATCCTTGATTTTATGCAGACCATGCCGGCATTTGTATATCTTATCCCTGCGGTGATGTTCTTCGGACTGGGACTGGTGCCGGGGGTAGTAGCAACTTTTGTCTTTGCTCTGCCACCACTTATCAGGCTGACAAACCTGGGAATAAGACAGGTGCCCCATGAGCTTGTAGAGGCTGCCGATGCTTTTGGAGCCACCAGCATGCAGAAACTTTTGAAAGTACAGATGCCGGTGGCAAAAGCCACCATACTGGCAGGACTGAACCAGTCTATCATGCTTGGATTATCCATGGTCGTAATTGCAGCAATGATTGGGGCTGGCGGACTTGGTGCCGATGTGCTCAGAGGGATACAAAGGCTTCAGGTAGGACAGGGGTTTGAAGCTGGTCTGGTGGTAGTTATACTGGCAATAATACTGGACCGGATAACAGCCGGATTTGGCAGCAGAAAAAAGGCTAATTCTGCTTAGATACTCAATTTTGTATCCTTGTGTGCATTTTAATTTGGGGCCTGATATCAGATTGGATTTCTGTTAATAGCCAACCCGAAACAAACACTTGCGATTTCTAAAAGGTAAATACAGAAGCAATATGTGGTTTTCTGCAGGAAAAACAGTATTCTCCTGGATGCACTGTTTCTATAAATAGCCAATTGTTTTCAGGCCAGCTGAATCCAGGCATGGAATGTTTTTGATAAGTCTGGATTATTGGCTTGTCAGACAGGGGCGTTTTGATCCGGCTGGATTATTGGTTTATCAGATCCCCGACCTCCCGGGAGATTTCATTGGTTCTGGATTGGACTTCCTGTATGGTTTCTGATGTATCTTCAACCACATCGTTCCATGTTTCCAGGGTAGCATTGTCAATATTTTCCAATTCTTTTTCAACGATTTTGATTTGCTTTTCCAGTTCACCTTTGGCTTCTTCAAGCTGCTCTTTGGTGTCACTATCTGCCTCTTCTATGTGTTCTGAAATGATCTCAATCCTTTCTTCAATTTGGCTTATCATGCCCTTGAGATCATGACTTACATTTTCCTTAACTTCTTCCAATTGTTGCTGCTGCACAGAGTCCTGATCAGCACGACCACCGCATGAACCGGCAAGTATAGTGGTTAGAAAAACAAACGCAAGAACTGCAAAGCCTGATGATTTGAAACTTCCAGATTGGTTTTTAATAATAGTCATGATTTTTGTATTTTAATTCAAATAAAATGAAAATCCTTAATCATATCACAAATGTATGAAATGTTTAAGAGATCACAAAGCTAACTGTATAGTCCCGTTTATGATCGATATGTTTCGGCCTGTTATGAATATCCGAACTTGTCGGATATGCTTTCTACGGCATTGTTTTTCTATCCGGTCTTTATTCTTCGGGTTATATTCCAAAATCCATAAAAATAAACTATTTTTGCCGCTGTTGATAAAAATTTAATAAACTTAGTGTACTGAATTGCAGTGCATTAATGATTTTTGTTTGCTCCTAAACCCTGATTATAATGGAATATTTTTCTGATCAAATGGCCAATGCACATATACTAAACCAGTATTGGCTTACTTTTTTACTCGTCATCTCCATGGTGCTCGTTTCAAGAACTTTTGTTGCCGGCACAAGATATTCGCCCATATTAATTATTGTTGTTTTTGGACTTCTAATGGGGTATGTGATGGTAAGCACCGGTATGGGAACACCCGGACTAAATGAATTTCCAATTATTGGTTTTACAAGCAAGGTCACTATCACAGCATTGATGGCCTCATTTTTTGTTGGCGGACAGGAGATCAGAAAATTATTTACACTGCATAAAATTGATAAAACCGATATTGTAATACCCTCTGAAGATGAAATGTTCCTTGGAACTAAGTTTACTCAGTTCATGTTCCTTATCCGCTCCTTTTTTGTACTGGTTGGTATAGAATCCATGAAAAGAGTTATTGTAGGTTATAGCAATAATGAACCACTTGATGCTTTTTATCCCTTACTTGGCTACCTGGGCCTTGTAGGGTCAATTATATTGATCGACTACCGTGCAAAAATTACCAATAAACCGGTTTATATACGTAAAGGTATTATAGAGACAGCGATAATTCTGGGTATACTTGTCTTATCCTGGCATCTTGCCATCTGGATAAGCTCTTATATAGCATTGCCGGAAATATTTTTTGCAATGGTTTTATCTGTTACAACAGGGCTCATTTTCTCAAACTGGAAATTTGGACCAACAATCCGCTGTCTCTTGTTCGCGGGCATACCGGTTGTTCTTGCAGCAAATTTTATGGTCGGAGGTTCAAGAATTGCAGAAGCTTTTACCCTTACAGGAATGACCTCTGTACTGTCCTTTGGATTTTTCGGGCAATTACTCTGGATGTTTGGAGGGTTAGCATTATTGATTCTGCTTGGCAAGGCTAATCACATGCGAAACCTCGCCCCGGGTATGGCAGGGTCATTATCACATTCCGGATTAACAGGTGCATGTACAGCAGGTGACCTGGGACCTGATGCTCAGTTCAGAGCTCCCATAATGATAAACATACCGTTTATTGGACATATTTTTGTTTTTTCAATACTCGCTGCCAGTGCTACTGCAGATAAGCTTCTTATTCCATATACCATGGCAATTATTGCTGTGGGAATTGTATTGACCTTTATTGCCCTTAAAACCCTTCGTGGTGCCAATAGCATTGAAGAGAAAGAGGTGCGAGGATTAATGATATTCTCACTGGGTTGGCAATTAATCGCCGTTTTTGGCGGATTGTTTATACTGAATCTGGGAGGAATGGGACTAAATGATTCTGTAATGGCTAATGCATCTGCCATTTCTCATTTTGGCTTATTTGCTGCCATTCAGGAAGGAATGTTCGGTGAAGAGGCTGCAGGTCTTATTGCATTTGTTTTTGCCATGCCCTTCCTGGTGCACCCTCTTGTGTTCGGAATTTTTGGAAGAACAGCAGAAAATAATGGTATTATGCCACATAAAATCGTCTATCTTTTAGCCATTGCAGGGATATTGGGTGTAAGCTACGCACTTATATTTTAGAAGAGTTAACTTTTTTTTTGATCTTTAATTGAGTTATCTTTAGTAACGTTTTTACATAGCCGGGAGCCGGGATATAAAGAGATTTTGACCTAACCGATAATTATAATAAACTCACAGCATCATGAATAAGCTTATTTTGAATAAACTTGACTACTTGAGAATCCAGAAATGCATTCAGGAGGCATCTCAGTTAAAATCCATAAACGCCACGGAGGCAGAAAGCTTGATGAGAGAGTTGAATTCGGCCCAAATTGTAGATCCTGAAAAGATTCCTTCTAATGTTGTTACTATGAATTCTATTGTTAAAATCAGCTTCTTAAATTCAAACAAACAGATACAGTTTCAGATAGTTTATCCAAAGGAGGCTGATTTTAAAGCTAATAAAATATCCATTTTCTCACCTGTTGCCACGGCTCTTATTGGTTATCAGGTTGGAGATGAGGTAGAGTGGATTGTTCCCGGAGGGATGACCAAAATTAGAATAGATGAAATTTTGTACCAACCAGAAGCATCAGGAGATTATACACTGTAACAAACTTTTTATACAGGTTGATTTGTTATTCTTACAAACTATTCATACCAGGGTGATTAAGTTCATTGGAAATGCATTTATCTTCATTTTTCATTTTGGTCAAACAGTGCATCAGACCACTACACAAAAGCATAAGACCATTAGACTAAAGCATTAAAACATTACACAAGAGCATTATACCACTGCACATAAAATAAATATGCAGAATCCCGGTTTGACATTACCCCGGGAGTTGCAAGGGAATCAAAGTTTAAATAACAATTGTCTGATAAATTGATTTAATAACTCAATAATAATAAATAGATGTGTTTAAAGTCAGTAAAGCCTAACTTTAAATTTTAAATACTATGTTATACACTTTTATTCTGGTTGAACCCGCTGTCGCGGAAAATGTCGGTGCCAGTGCAAGAGCATTGAAGACCATGGGGTTTAACAGACTGGTAATTGTAAATTCTCAGGTCCATAAACAGCCGGAAGCACGATGGCTGGCCCATGGATCGACTGATATACTGGATAATATTGAAGTTTTCAGAACACTTGAAGAAGCTGTAAAAGATATGGATATGGTAATAGGCACTACAGCAAAAAAGCGGCGGGTCCATACAGATTACTACTTTTGCACTGAGATTCCCGGACTTATAAAGAGCAAGGCCACCATGCTGGAAAATGTGGCTCTTGTTTTCGGAAGGGAAGAGTCAGGCCTGACCAATGAAGAGCTTAAGCTGTGCAATGTTTTCACCGGGGTCCCTATGAAAACGAAGTATCCATCACTTAACCTGGGCCAATCTGTCATGATATATGCCTGGGAATTATCAGAATCAATACCTGCTAAATCTGAACGGGTGCCAATAAATCCATCCAAAAGTTCTGTTGGCTCTTCTTTTACTGAAAGCCCCGTTCAGGCTTTATCCAGGCCTAAATTAAGACATTTCCGGAAGATGTCCAGCGATATTTTGATGAGGATAGGATATGAAAAAGAAAGTGCTGTTTTTTGCCGGATAAAGGAGAGGCTTGAGATGATGAGTGACAAGGATGCCGGACTCGTAATGTCGGTTTTTTCAAAACTTAAAGAGAATATTTCTGATATAAATGATGAAAAAATCTGATAGTTTCAGGAGATGAAATGAAAATAGCTTCATGGTAAGGTCCATAACGAATAATGATTTACAAAAAATTTACTTGTGAATAAATTAAGTGCCGGTATATTGGCTTACAGGGGGGAAGGCAAGGATTATGAAGTGTTTCTGGTACACCCGGGCGGCCCGTTTTGGTCCAATAAAGACCTTCATGCATGGTCTGTTCCAAAAGGTGAACCAGAAGAAGATGAGGAGCTTTTTAATTCTGCAGTAAGAGAATTTAAGGAAGAAACCGGCTTTGATCTGTCCGGTAATTTTGTTACTCTTGACCCGGTAAAGCAGCCAGGAGGGAAAATTATATATACCTGGGCAGTTAAAGCTGATTTGAATGCCTCCAAAATAAAAAGCAATACCATTGAAATAGAATGGCCTCCCAAATCAGGTAAGAAATTAGAAATTCCAGAAGTTGATAAGGCCGGTTGGTTTTCATTTGAGGAAGCCCGGCTTAAAATAATGAAGGGGCAGATATCTATTCTGGAGCAGCTTGCCGAAAAGTTAGGAGTTAAAGATATTTAATAATCCTTTTAAAACAACCCATTTCAATGACCAGATTTCTAATCATCATTTCATTTTTGTATTTCGGTATTCAGCATACTTATTCCCAGGAAGAGACTGTTTCTGCCATTTTTGAAAATGCCCTTAATTCAAAAGTTGCATATGAGAATCTCAGGATACTTTGTGAAACAACAGAAGGCAGAATATCTGGCTCACCTGCTGCTGCGGCAGCTGTTGAGTTTACCAGGCAGATAATGGAAAATATGGATATTGATTCAGTATATCTTCAGGAGATGATGGTTCCAAACTGGAAAAGGGAAGGTCCGGAGGTGGCGAGGATTATTTCAGCAGAACTTGGAAATCAGGATATCAATGTTTTAGCACTTGGCCTTTCAGTAGGGACAGGGCCTCAGGGATTATCAGCTGAAATAGTGGAAATTCTGACCCTTGATGAACTTGAGCACCATGGACGGAAAGGACTGGAAAATAAAATAGTCTTTTTTAATCGCCCTGTTGATCAAAGCCATTATAACACTTTTGAAGGATATTCCGGTGCAGTTGACCAGCGTTTTCATGGTCCTGCCATGGCTGCCGAATATGGGGCAGCAGCAGCAGTTATAAGATCCATTACAACCGCCGATCATGATTATCCACATACCGGTGTAACACGTTTCCGGGAAGACGGTAAAAACATCCCGGCCCTGGCTGTTAGTCCACATGGAGCCGATATACTGGAAACCTGGCTCAAAGCAGATCCGGAACTTAAACTCTTTTTGAGGTCAAATGCCAACCAGTTGCCTGATGTAGTGTCCTACAATGTAATAGGAGAGATCAGGGGAAGTGTCTATCCTGACCAGATAATAACAGTTGGCGGGCATCTTGATGCCTGGGATAATAGTCAGGGAGCACACGATGATGGAGCCGGATGTATGCAGTCGGTAGATGTGCTGCGTATTTTCCTGGAGCTGGGGATACAGCCTAAAAGAACTATTAGAGCTGTAATGTTTATGGATGAAGAAATATCTCAAAGGGGCGGAAGGAAATATGCCGAAGAGGCAAACCGGAAAAATGAAAAGCACTACTTCGCAATTGAGTCGGATCGGGGAGCATTTACTCCCCGGGGTTTTTCCATAGATGCCAGCGATGAAAGGATTGCAGATATAAGAGAACTAAAATCCTATTTTGAGCCTTATGGCATCCATGGGATTTTCAAAGGAAGCAGTGGAGTGGATATTTCCTTCCTTAGAAATTATTATGATATGCCACTTGCCGGGCTGGTAACAGATTCACAGCGCTATTTTGATCTGCATCATTCAGCCAATGACACATTTGATATGATAAACCGGAGAGAGATGCAGCTGGGCAGTGCAGCAATGGCTTCGCTGATCTATCTTCTGGACCATCTTGACATATTGCAAGAGTAAGTTGAGTTGAATATACTATGCTTCATTGTATTCCGGGTGGCTGTAACAGACAGGTCCCGAATATAAATTCAGCCTGGGTAACCTTAACCCCATTCTGAGAGGCTTCCTTAATAATCCGAAGCTTCTCTTCTTTGGTAAATGTTCATTTATTCATCATCATAAAAGTACAGATTTTGATCTATATCTTTGTCCGGTGATTTAAAGGGCCAATACAACATCCACCCGACCGTTGGCGGCCATATATCAAATTACAGAACATGAAAAAATTGATAACAATTGGAGTATTCATCTTTCTAACTTTTAATTTTTGTGATCAAAACAAAGAATATTTGTTAGACGCAGATAAAGCAGGTTTTTTTAAACGAAATATGCTTTTGGAACATGCTTTAGAAGCAGCCAAATCTAAATATGATGTTGAAAAATCATCAATTTCATTAGAAGGTGAAGATTATGATATTTATAATATAAAGCTAGACGGCCAGTTGTTATTAAAATTAGAACCTGATTGTGAAAATGCATGCATAATATGGAGAATTTGGGTATACAGTGACCTTTATAAAACAAATAAAGGAATTGGTGTTGGAAGCACAATAGAAGATATCCTGGAAAAATACAGTTTTAAATTTTTACAAACGGGAGGTGGTGGTTCAGTCTTTTTACAGCTTAATGAAATTGACATAAATCTGGAACTTGACCCAGAGGCGTTAACAGACGAGTGGTGGAAAAATGGAGCTAAATTCAAAGATTTACCAAAAGATACAAAGGTTTCATTGATAATTCCATAATTCGGCCGCCAGTATGGTATAGCCAACAATATCCGGACATGGTGGTAGTTTATCGCTCGCTGCTCTGCGGGGGCTTTGGTTGAGTATTCCGGACAAAGTGTGCAATGACCCCGGAAATGTGAAAGCTGAAATTCGGTATAAAAAAGCTATCATTATTAATACAGTTAGTAAGGTCACGTTACCGGAGGTTTTGCCTACATATAAAGAAAAAGCCATCAGATCCAACCAGGAATGACGGCTTTTTCAATCAATTTACCAGAAGTGGTTTAACCTGATTATACAGCTTCTTCATATTTTACTATTTCAACCTTTACTGGTGTTATATTCTGCAGGTTGTCACTTACCGGACAGCGGGTCTCCACTGCATGTAACCATTTGTCGAGTGTATCATCACCAGCATCACAATCCGGAGTTAATTTAATAACAATCTCCTTATAGCCCGCACGGTCTTCATCGCTCTTACCAAAAAGTTTGGCCGGATTCAGGTTTCCCTCAATATCGATCTTCAGGCTCCTTAGCTCAAAACCCATTTCTCCGGCAACAAGATGTCCCATTACATTAAGACAACCTGCAAAGGCAGCCAGAACATACTCGACTGGATTTGGTGCAACGTCTGTACCTCCAAGGCTTTCAGGTTCATCTACAATTATCTCAAAGTTTCTGGCTTTTACAATTGTTTTTGCTGCGCTTGCACTCTGTGCATTTATACTGAACTTTAAATCTGACATAGTTATTAGTTTTTGACGTTAGTTAATTAACAATATTAATTGCAATACAAAATTACCTGTTAATTAAATAACAATCCGTTTTGCCTGCATTGGGTATCACCGTTTCTATGATGTGGTTTTGCATCAATAAAAGAGTAATTTTGCATTATATGATATAATATTATGGATGACGAAAAAAGCACCACTGAAAACTGGTCCTCAACTTTAAGCGAAGATGAGAGGGAACTTGTTATTGAGAACTCAACCCTTGTTACCTTTAAAAAGAATGAAACTATTATTAAACAGGGGTATATGGCTGATAATATTCTCTACCTTGAAAAAGGTTTGGTGAAACTCAGTGTCGATGACAAAATCCGGTCAACTGTATTTAAAATAGTTGCTGACGATACTTTCGTGGGATTGATGTGTTCGTTCGTTAAACGTACTGTCGATTTCTCGGCAGTTGCAATTAATCCTTCAACGATAAGGCTTATTGACAGGGATATTTTCGAGGGACTAATAAGGAATAATGGTGAATTCGCAGTTAGTGTTGTTTGTCGGATGTCAGCGATGACCAATAAAATTGTACACGATCTCATTTATCTTAGTCATAAACACGCTGATGGCGCTATCTGTACCATCCTGATGGAGCTATCTTTCATTTTTAAAAGTAATTCTTTCCAGATGCCATTCACCAGGATTGAGCTTGCCGACACGGTTGGTTACTCCAAAGAGAGCGTAATAACCTGTCTGTCATCCCTGCAAAGGGAAAATATCATAAAAGCATCAGGAAAAAATATTGAGATTATTGATCCTAAACGGCTTGAAATTATTGCCCGTAACGGGTGATTTAGCATTGCTGCCAAACACACCACAGACAGATACGATGTAATGAATAGATAGTAAAATGACAGGAAACTAAGAACACCTGGCAAGGAATCAATTCCTTGAATTTGGAGTAACTGACAAATATAAAATTGGGTATATTTGCTCGATGGACAAAAACGATAAAATATTTAATTGAATTCTTGCAGTAATTAATAACCAATATCCGGATTCTGAGGTTTATCCTTGTGGTTCCCGGGCGCGAGGCGATAATAATTCAGTATCTGATTGGGATTTGATTAGTCTATAAATTACCCGGAGATTCCATTTACACTTGAAACAGAAGTTTTGGAAGATATTTATGAAAAATAACTTGAGACCGGAGAGTTAATTTATTCACTAATTCGTAATGGCTAATAAAGTTGTAAGTTTTAAAAAATAATGTCAATCACATTAGAGCCAATAGGAATAATTTACACCACTTTTAGATATTAAGCCATACGTTCCTGATTTTTACATTCACAAAACAGAAAAAAACGGTTGGGTTGATAATAAAACTGATAATCTTAATAAAACTAAATCAGATAAAAGATTTGAATAAACAATCTTCTCTAAGAATACATGGCTATGAAAGATAATGGAATCTACAAACATGCAATTTTTCATACTGTAGATTAAACTTTCAGGCAACTCAAAACAATTGAATTTAAAGGGTTCAGTTCATACCAATCGATTTTGAAAATGGGCCAGGATAAGGTTGAAGCCCTACTCCCCTAAATTAATAAGGAGAGTTGGTTTTCAGCAGAAGCATTAAAATAATTCGATATGATAAAGCCGGTTTATCTCGACTATAACGCCACTACACCTATCGATCCGGAAGTGGGGAAGGAAATGAATCTATTTATTGATTCTCATTATGGAAACCCTTCCAGTTCCTATGCCATAGGCAGGCTCAACAAGAACGCTATTAATTTTGCCCGGAAACAAGTTGCAGATTTAATAAATGCCAATCCTGATGAAATCATATTTACATCATGCGCAACAGAATCCAATAACCTGGCTATTCTCGGCGTCTTAAAAGCACAACCAGGCAAACATCTTATTACATCGGCAATCGAGCACCCTGCAGTAATTGAAGTATGTAAACATCTGGAATCGCAAGGATATGAAATTACATACCTTCCGGTTGACAGAACTGGCAGGATTAACCTTCAGGACGTTGAAAAGGCTATTCGTCCGGATACCGCGCTAATAACCATTATGCACGCCAATAATGAAGTTGGCACAATTCAACCAATTACCGAAACAGCAGTAATTGCAAAAAAACACAACATAATTTTTCATACCGATGCCGCTCAATCAGCTGCCAAGATCGAAACAGATGTTTCAAAACTGGGTGTCGGTTTACTCACTGTTGCCGGGCATAAATTATATGCTCCTAAAGGGATAGGTGCATTGTATTTAAAAAAGGGTGTAAATATCAAAAACATCATGTATGGAGCAAGTCAGGAAAAAGGCCTGAGACCGGGAACCGAAAATGTAATTCATATTATAGCATTAGGCAAAGCCTGCGAAATTGCAAAACGTGATTTTGAAAGAAATTATAAAACGATGCTCTTGTCAAGAGACCGGCTAATAGATGGTTTAAAATCAAAACCTAATGTTGAGTTTGAAATAAACGGAGACTTATCAAACTCCCTTCCGAATACTATCAGCATCTCATTCAACGGTGTTGATGCCCATACTTTAGCTTCTCTGACCGGGGATGAAATATACATTTCCACTGGTTCTGCATGTCATGCCGATTCCGTTGAGATTTCACCGGTGCTAAAAGCTATGGATATTGATTTGAAAATGGCTACCGGGACGGTTCGTATTTCAACCGGAAGATTTACAACTAATGATGAAGTCGACAGGGCCGTTGAAATCATTACAAAAACTGTCATTAAATTACAGACCAGATAAAACACTAAGGTCATAAAAGCCTTTATTTTCATCAAACTTTTTTAGCCCAGCGCTATTCGAAGGCAGGTCGCCAAAACTCCGCAAGCCAATACATTACCAAAGCTTTATTAAGGAACCTTTATATTCCAGCCGGACTCATCCAAATAATTTGATAACTTTCTCAAGCAAAGAGTAATCGGTCAATAATTATTACTTCTGGCAGCAATAATCGTTGTTGCCTTTGTACTCCCGGCCATTGCGCAGGAGGTAACCGAGCACCCGCTTATCCGTCCCTCCCCCGGATCAATCTTTGATGAGGGGCGCTCGGAAGAGTTTAATTTTGGCGAGTATGAGTTCAGGACAGGCACTATGGACTGGTGTTTACGATCCCGAGAGAAGTTGGAAGGATTACCTGGTGCCATGTTACGGTGGCGGTAAGCCCTGCAAGAACCATCCTAAACATTATAGATGAGGAACCGCTGGTAACCTCTCTGGAATTTACCCCGGCACAGATGATGGAAACACTCGATGCCGCTGGCAGTATAGCCCTCTATGGTATTCCATTTGATTTCGATAAGGCTACACAACAGCAGGCATCAGGCAAACAGCTGCATGATGTTCTGACACTGCTGCACACCAATCCTGATCTGAGACTGGAGATACAGGGACATACAGACAGTGATGGCAGTGCCGATTACAACCTGCAGCTCTCACAGCGGCCCGCCGAATCGGTAAGGCAATATCTTCTGCTTTTTGGTATCGAGGCCTCTCGCCTGCAGGCAAAAGGTTACGGAGAATCAATGCCAATTGTACCAAACAACAGCGAAGATAATAAGGCCAAAAACAGAAGAGTAGATCTGGTGCGATTATACAATTCTCAATGAGGGTGCACCTGCGGGGTAATTATGCGAATTGGAGAGGTTTGTGCTGATTATAATGAGGTAATCTGTGGGAATCTCGAATGGGGTAGCACGAGACGGATAGAAACTACATAATGTTTGACTATGCACAAGGTCCATAATTATAAACCACACGGTTCACCCGAAACCGCAGTATTAAGCCGGCAGATCAATGTCAAAAAGTGACAGGAGATCAATATCAGCGTGTTTTGGCTCTATCCCATAAATAAAAGAAAACAGGCAGCCGGCAAGCGGTTGCAGGAGACGCGGACAATCCGCTTTGAACTGGATTTCGAATCGGGTCTGCTAAGCTTGAGGTTTTTATATTAACTTTGTCTCGTGAGCGGGTATCCGAATTAGCCGGTTTGCGCGTGTTATATATGATTCAATCCTATATCCGGAGTAGATTAGATTCTTAAAGCATTCGGCATTTGCATGATACCCGGGCATATAAACGGCGTTAGGGACTTAGATACACCCTCCAGCTGATATTACTGATGGAATTAGAGAATTTAGAGATATACGCTTGATTTTATGCCTCGAAGGTGGTGGTGGGTTGGAACCAAAGCGGCAGACTAAATCTGTTGGAACAATTGGAACCTAACCGGAGTAAATGACCTTTTGGCAAGAAAAGAATATCAAATTTATCTATCAGAGAGTATTGCATATTAAATGCAAATAAATTAATTACTGAAAATTTAGAACCGCACAACGACATGTCATATAGGTATTTGCCGATCTGACAGAAGGTTTTTATATTTTAATCTGAAAGTTTAGTGATTAGTAATAAGTCTGGCGAACGTGATGTAAAACTAACAACTAACTAAACCGCAAATCGTTACTTTGTATAATTAAGAATTAGACTTCATGGAAAGATTAGTAACATCAAATTTGAAACTAGGAATAATCGCAGGCGGACAACTTGGAAAAATGCTTATTCAGGAAGCTAGCAAATGGGACATAATTACTTATGTTTTAGACAACGATGAGAATTGCCCCGCGGGGAAAATTGCTTCGCATTTTATTAAAGGAAATAACCTTGATTTTGGATCTGTTTATCAATTTGGGCAATTGGTAGATATATTGACCTTTGAAATTGAGAATGTTAACATTGAGGCTCTGAAAAAACTTAAATCAGAAGGCCACAAAATTGTACCCGACCCTGCAATATTAGAGTTAATACAGGACAAAGGCCTGCAGAAGGAGTTTTATAAAAAGAATGGAATTTCAACTTCTGCCTATAAAATTTTTGAATCGGAAACTGCTATTTTAAAAGGTATCGAAAAAGAGGAAATTAGTTTCCCTTTTGTGCAAAAATTAAGAAAGGGTGGATATGACGGGCGTGGAGTAGCTGTTATAAACGATAAAACCGATTTGATAAAAATAATTTCAGGTGCTTCAGTAATTGAGGAGAAAGTTGAGATAGTAAAGGAAATTGCAGTAATCGCAGCACGAAACAGAAAGGGTGAAATCAAATGTTATCCTGTTGTCGAAATGCTTTTTGACCCACAAGCAAATCTTGTAGATAAATTAATTTGTCCCTCATCTATAACATTTGATCAATCCAAAAAAGCGGTTAATTTTGCCAGCGAAATTATAGAATTGCTGAAAATGGAAGGTCTGCTTGCTGTTGAACTCTTTATAGATTCAAAAGGCGAAGTAATTGTAAACGAAATTGCTCCCCGTCCACACAATAGTGGCCATCATACTATTGAAAGCATAATTACATCACAGTTTGAGCAACATCTGCGTGCTATACTAAACCTGCCTTTGGGAAGCACAAAACTTAAACTTCCTTCGGTGATGATAAACATTTTAGGTTCGGATGGCTACGAAGGCCCAGTAATTTATGAAGGATTAACGGAGAGTATGGCAATTGAAGGTGTAAAGATACATCTATATGGGAAAAAAATAACTAAGCCCTACCGTAAAATGGGACATTTGACTGTGCTGTCATCATCGCCGGAATGTGCTATGAAAAAAGCTGAAAAAGTGAAACAATTAATTAAGGTTAAATCATGGACGAAAAACTAGTTAGTATTGTTATGGGCTCAGATTCAGATCTGCCTGTAATGAAACAGGCGGCCGAAATGCTTAACAAATTTGGTATCGAATATGAGATTGATATTGTTTCGGCACACCGGACGCCTGAAAAGTTATATGAATTTGCATCAAATGCACATAATAGGGGAATTATGGTAATAATTGCAGGGGCAGGTGGCGCAGCACATTTGCCGGGGATGGTTGCAGCAATTTCGCCTTTACCCGTAATAGGTGTGCCCATTAAATCAAGCAATTCCATTGACGGTTGGGATTCTGTTCTTTCCATTTTACAGATGCCCGGCGGAGTTCCCGTTGCTACGGTAGCACTGAACGGAGCAAAAAATGCGGGTATTCTTGCGGCTCAAATTGTATCAGCTTCGGACAGTTCGGTACGGAATAAAATTATTCAATATAAACAAGAGCTTAAAGAACAGGTAATAACTAAATCGAATAAATTATAAACTTAGTATTGCGCTATTAAAAGTGAGAAAATATTTAACCGCACTCGCATCGTTTATTATAATGCACTGCATTGGCAGTTGCCAAAATATTTGAACTCAAAGAACGACCTTCATTTGATCCTCTTATTATCCATATTGCCAATATAGATCAACTGGAAAAGCTTGTTTTATGAAAAGATATGAAGATGATATCAATATTGAATTTGCTGTGATAGCAACAGACATAACAAATGGAGATAAGGATGTTTTAGATAAATGACCCGTGGCACAGGCGGTAATGGCAAGTGCTTGCATTCCCGGGATTTTCAGTCCTGTTGAATTAGATAAAAAACTACTGGTAGATGGAGGGATTGTTGAAAACATACCCATCTATACTGTTAAAAATATAAGAGCTGACTACGTAATTTGTGCGGATTTAAACGCTATTTTAACCTACTATAAGCCCGATAGTATAATTTGATTACCTACTTACCCTCGCATCATCTCAACCGGCTTCACGCCTGGTCCTAAAGAGAGCTGGGTATCACTGAAAGTAAGTTAACCCTGGGAACCAACATATATTTTGCTGATATCGTTGGACTTATACTTAACCTTGATATATACAGGCCCGACAAGGGCGATTCCATGTTAGGCGGTTCCTTTATTTTTCAGGTGCAGTTTTAGTATTGGTTTTTTTGAATTAACTTAACATCCCTGAACATGAACGGATTATCGCTGATTCTCAAGGTCCTGCCACTGGATGTGGTCACATTTCTTAGAATAACCTCCCTGGTTATGACATAGGGAAACTTTTCCAGGTAGGAATCGTCGGTCATCTTTGAATTAAAATTTGAAAAAATTGCGGGTCCCTTGTAGTCCGCCGGATGATCAGAGTCATCGATATGAAGGTTTTCGATGATGATTCGTTCCGGCATATAACAGGTGTAGCCAAAATCATGCTGTCCGGAATTGGATCCGCCTATCAGGTTGGCAGTGGAGGATCCGTAGCCTGAGGGCACGAAAACACAGTTGCGGATGATGAATTCGCCCTCCCATGTACTGCCGTAGTCGGAGCGCAGATTGACGATATGCCATGCATAGATGGTGGAATTCTCAAGGGTAAAGGTTCCGGTGCCGATGGCGTTTATTCCCTGGTGTCCCAGGATAGAGTTTCGGATGGTGGCATTGGCAACTCCCATGTGGGCATCGAACCGGGAAAAGCTGCAATTGTCTAAAACAAGATTTTTGCAATAGTTGGAACCCATGATCCCCCAATAAGTACGGTCGTTGATGTCATTCGTCTGGCTGCAATTTTCAAATGTCACATTAAGGGCCCGGCTAAGGGAGATATCGTAGCTTCCCATAGAAACTTCAACTCCAGCCGAGCCAATGGTCCGGTAAGTTTTGCGTCCGGTAAGAATCGTGTTCCGGACTGTCACGTTGGCGCAGTCGCGGATATTGATGAAGCCTCCATAAGGTGCGCCATGATCTCCTTCGCCGGTGACATAGTGTTTCAGTCCATCGACAATAACATTTGACCGCCTGATAGCTAAGCCCCGGCTGTAATAGGTGTACCTTGATTCGGCCCTGTTGGCAATTGTGGTGAAACGTCCTCCGGTGATGGTGAGTGTCGTCCCGTCAATGGGACGGGCGGTGATGCCGGTTATCTGATCGAAGTCCCAGATGATCGGGGCATCCATATCGACATTTCCCTCTTTGTCGACGATAAAGATATCAGTCTGCGGGGCTCCATCGTTTTGGTTTGGCCCAAACCGGATGTAACGTCTTACCTGGGAATTGGTGACGGTAATAAGACAGGGACCTGGAAGGGAAACATCAATTTTATCCTGATTCCTTTTAAGTGAAGATAACCCCTCAAGATCGAATGGTTGCAGGTTAGAGCTAACCAGGAAAACATGTGCACTGCGGTTTTCAACATCGGTATCGTCAATGATAAAGTCAGCCGATCCGAAATCTGTATCGGTCTGTATGACTGCCGTGCGGTCCTTTCCTCCGATGTAGTATGTGGCCCCCTCGTCGGCTTTTACAGAAAGGCCGTGCTGATTAGCAAATGCATGGGCTGCAGCGATAGCGTCTATATCATCGGTTTTGCTGTCGCCCCTGGCACCGAAGTCACTATAGCGGACCGATCCATTGGCTTTAAACTTACGGGCATCCTTTTTGGAAACATTTATAAGTAGTTCCCCATTATCATTTGTGCTTACCCGGGTTTTATTCCTGCTGGATGTTATCACCACATTTTCAGCCGGACGATTAGCCTGGCCCTGTACCATATTGAATACACTGGAAAACACGAAGAGAAATAAGATGATGTATTTCATAATGAAAGTTTTTTTGTAATAATCAATTTCCAAAAGGTCAATAAGATTGTTAAATATAATATTTACGGATAAAGGTCATCAAAAAACCAGCAATTTTCACATACAAACAAAAAAATCAATTGTATTCTGCCTGAATAATCATTTACAGATCAATATTTAGAAAATAACAGGCTTTAGCAAAAGGGGGGAGTGGAAATTCCAAATTCTCATTAAAGCAAGTTATATATGTCTGTAATAATCTGATCTATTTCATGATCTAAAGTTTCAGGCATCCCGTTGGTGTAGATTGAGTGGAAGGATAGCAATCTGTTGTTGATACTGGCAAAGATGCTGTCATTAAAGGAGATATAACTATAAGAAAGTTTCCGAAATCAAGCGGCCAATTGTTTCCATTGCTCTTTCAGCATGAATGGTTTGATTGAAATTCCTGGCTTTAACTGCAACGATTATTGGCTGCCTTCCGTTATTTCCTGGGTATATGATTCCGACATTGCTGGCAGTTTCAATTTGTGTTCCCGTTTTTTGTGCATAGCGTATTCCTTGAGGAAGTCCGGCTTTTACCCGCCGGTCACCCGTAATGATATTTTCCATTACATGCAATAAATAATTTGTATGTTCTTCAGAAAGTAGTTCCCCTCTATGAAGCCTTTCCAGAAGTAGCACCATCGATTCGAGTTTTCCGGAGTTTAATCCTGTCTGGTAATAACGTTCAAATGCTTCTTCAATAGAAATTGCATAAAGTTCTGTCTCGTTAATGGCCAATAACGAGATTAGCCTGTCTAATCTTTCATTGCGGCATGGTGTGCTGTTAATATGGAGAATATCCATGTTTGTCAGGTCCATGGCATTTTTGTGGATCTCGCTGAAGGCATCAAACCGGACCTGCAGGATGGTTGTTATTGGATTAAACCCTTCTGAAACCATGTTCTGCCGAACCTGCTTATTAAGTTCTTCTTCACCGATTAATCTTATTAGCATGTCTGTTGAAATGTTGTCACTTTCTTGCAGGCTTTTTTCTATCAGCGTGGCAATGGTATATTTTGTGCCGGGACTTTGCCATTTAATATCACCATTCCCATCCAAAAAATCAGATTGTTGGAGTGTAAGTTCAGAATCAAGAGTTAGTTCATTATTTTCCACTCTTTGCAATATGGCTATTGCCAGAGGAATTTTTGTCGTCGAGGCAAAATACCAGTCGTTTTCACCATTGTAGCTTAAGGACTTGCCATCATCCAGATTCTTTATATATACTCCAAGCCTGCCCGGCATGTTTTCATCTACAGCGGAAATTTGTTCCATTAAACCGGGTATCCAGCATTGTGCCGGTTCTGAAATTTGATCTTTTTCTGTCTGTAATGCCCCTGAGTCAAAGGATATCGCCTGAATAAAGATGATTGCGATTGAAAAGTACCTGATCATATGGTCAATAATATTTTTAGGTTGAGGAAATGAATAGTTTGTAATAAAATAACTATATACAGCTTAAGATATTATACATAAAGTTTATTAATTGATATCATTTTTTCGGAAGATGGTTTCGTACACTACCCGTCCTGTTAATTCCATTGCTTTTTCAGCTTCATTTATATTTCCAAAATTCTCAACACATACATTTATGATGACAGGATCATTTATATCTTTATCCTCATGGAAAATAATCCCTACATTGCACGCACTTTCTATCTGGGTTCCGGTTTTTTGTGCAAACCTTGTGCCTGCAGGAAGTCCTGCCTTGATCCGGCTATCTCCGGTTGTAACCTCTTCCATAATTTTAAGTAAGTAACCGGTATGTTCTTCAGAGAGAAGCTCCCTGTTATAAAAACGTTCCAGCAACAGGCCGAATGATTCAAGTTTCGCCGAATTCAGTCCGCGTTTATAATAGCGTTCAAATGCTTCCTCAATTGAGGTTGCCTTCAATTCTCCGCGGCTAACCGACATCTTTTCAGTCAGTCTGTCAAGGCGCTCCTGGCGAGAACGGGTTCCGTGAACATACATAATATCCATATTGGTCAGGTTTGAAATGTTTTCATGGAATTCACTATACGCATCATATCTGACCTGCAGAATAGTAGTAATATGATTGAAACCTTCAGGCACCATTTTCTTTCTGATCTGCTGGTTAAACTCATCTTCACCGATTAGTCTTATCAACATATCGGTGGCCGAGCTGTCGCTGTTCCTTATCATCCTTTCTATCAAAGATGAGATGGTATATCGTGTGCCGGGCTCCTGCCATAAAAGGTCGCCGGCTCCGTCTACCTTGTCTGATTCCCGGAGGGTGAGTTCATCATCCAGAGAAAATTCACCAGACTCCACTTTTTGCAGAATTGCTATTGCAACCGGAATTTTGATGGTTGAAGAGAGGTACCAGTAATCGCTTGCTCTGTAATTTAAGAAATGCCCATCGATAAGATTTTTTACATATACTCCGAGACTGCCTGGCATGCTTTCATCTATGGTGGCAATTTGTTCATCAAGCCTGGCAACCCATGTATCCTTAGCTGAGGGGATATGGTTCTCCTCGAGTTCGGAGACAAGTATGTCTTCAGTCCTTGTAAGCCAGGTATCCCCGGGAACAATTTTAATAAATCCAATAAGGATCAGCAGGGCTGCGATAATATAGGCTTTTTTAAATAGTATGCTCATAATATACAAACTATATTTAACCGGAAACCTTTTACAATATCAAGGTTATAACCGGATAATTATCAGTAAGGAAATATTACATGAGAACCCTAAAAAACTATGTTATGCAAGTCTCATACCAAAACTGGTCATTTAGGTTTGTTCTCTATATATTTTCCATAAGTAAGTACTCTCCAGATCCATTCCAGGGGCCCGAAACGAAAGATATTCAACCATAATTTGCTTACAAGGATCTGGAACCCGAACACTGCAAATACTGCGACAGTGAGCATGGTAGCCCCGAAATATTCTCCCAGACCAAATCCAACCGAGTAAAAAAGGGTTATACCAAGAAATGACTGAAATATATAATTGGATAATGCGGTTCGGCCGACTGCATTAAAGTTGTTATCAATAAAACGTCTTAATCCGGTGCGGTACAAAAGAGCAAAAGTAGCTGCATATGCTGAAGTTAGGCTTATATGTCCAAAAGTGTCCAGAGTGCCGCGAATTATAAAAAACATATCTTCCATTCCTGTATCATGATCTATAGAGAAAAGAATGTTAATTGGTAATCCTATAATAAATCCTGTTATGGCGGTTTTTTTCAGAAAGGTATTATTTTCGTGAATCCGTCGGAACAGAATATTCCTTCCTATCCAAAGACCCAGTATAAACATCCCCAGTATTTTAACAATCCTGACATCGTGAGCGGTGATATACAATCTGAGAGCCGGCCCAATAGCGTTGAATCTCATTACCATAATCCATGATTCGTGACGTATGATCTCTGCCATATCATCAAAACTAAAAGTATCATTTTCATCTGAAGCTATGGGAAGACCCATTACCTTCCATTTATTTGAGAACCAGTCATGCAAATTGTTCGTAAATCCTCCATCGGTCAATTGAATATACAATGAGTATACACCGGGTATTAATAACACAATAAACGCTGTCCAGATGAGTCCGTTGTTGGATACATTCCTGAATAATAACAACAGGTATCCGCAAAGAGCATACATTACAAGAATATCACCAAACCATATTCCCCACAAGTGTACGATCCCGATAAGCAGAAGGAAAAAAAGGCGCCTGCTGTAATGTTTAATAAATGACCGGTTGTCAGAAGAAGCCCTCACTATCTGTATGGCGAAGCCAATACCAAATAAAAGAGCAAAGAGTGTATAAAATTTTCCTTCAAAAAAAACGATATGGATCTGGTTAAATACCTTATCCCATTTAGTCAGCAACAAATTTTCAGGCGTTTCGTCGTAAATATATGCATATCCGCTAAAGACACGAATATTTATCATAAACATTCCGAAAACAGCAAAACCGCGTAATGCATCCAGTAATTTAATTCGTTCTCCCTTAGTTACCGGCTTCATCAGTAAATGTTTAATTTAATTAGTCGGTCTGATGGATATTACCATGACAATATTTAACCCAGATGGTTTATTGACTTTCGGTTGATTCTTGATGTAATAAAAAGTTCTTTTAGCAATATTAGCCAGATGCGGAATTCATTGTATTTTCTCTGTCATCTTCTGCTTTGCACTTATGTAAAGTATCCTGGTGTTTTTTGATCGAATACTTTTTATCTGAGTACAGGTGGTATTTAAATGTCTTTTAACGTTAATATAAATTTACTAAATAATTAAATATTTCGAGACCAGGAATATCATTATTTTTGAAGGAAAAATCTCACGAACATCACCTTCAATAAAGCTGCCAAAAAACCAGGTTATAATTATGGCCTGCACCCGTTTGTCAGGTGATATTCCGGTAACCCCTATGTTACTGGGAGCTCTGGCACTGCTATCACTTTAAGACAGAGCGGTGTCAGAGCTCCCAGTACAATACATAAAATCTAGATGGCTATTATTACACCGTTTATGCTGGCAGCAGCGATGTATTCAGGATAGGTTCGCCCGGTTTTCTCGGCTGGCGTTCCATGATCTTTGCCTCCATCGGCTCAAAAGCCAGGGCCATGGCAAGGGTTACCGCGGTAACCATGTTGACCCACAGGATCTGAGCCGGGGTTATTTGTTGAGCTCCAGCATCGGATTGACGCAGCCTTGTCTCTAACATCAGTTAACGCTCTAAATCCATTACAACTATTGTTTGTTTCTAAAGTAAACCCTATTTTTACGAAAGCTAACTTTTATAAAGCACTGTGGAATAATCTCTGTTTGCATTGACTAAAAAAGGATTAAATAAAAACGGTTTCGATGAAAACAGATTACCTGATATTCCGTAAAATCGAAAATATAAGTCCCGGAACAAATAAGACCCGCAATAAAACCGGATCCGGTATTATACTTTGTCCACTGGACAGTTGAACCTGCTACTTGAGTAAGATTCTACAAGGTGACATGTATATGAACAAGAAAGCTATTTTTATCGGCAGGTCAACTATTGACCATACCTATTTAATTGATTCTTTTCCTCAGGAAAACACAAAAGTGTTTGCCAGGGAATATTTAAGGCAGTTTGGCGGACCGGCTCTGAATGCAGCAATCACATTCAATATATTGGGTGGCCGTTCCAGATTGATTTCATATTTTGGAAACAGTAGTTCAATGATAAAGATAAAGGATGAATTGAAATCCGCATATGGTATTGATATACTCGACCTTATTAAAGACAGCAGATATCAGATACCCGAATCCTCTATTTTTGTTTGTAAGTCAGGTACCAGAACAATAGTTAATTCTCCACGACAGGATAATAAAGAAGATATCTGTTATAAAAATCTGAACCTGGCCGGATCATCTGTCATTCTATTGGATGGTTTTGTGTTTTCCAATGACCTGAAAATAGAATTACTCGAAGCAAGGAAAAAGGGAGCAATAATCGTTTTGGACGGGGGAAGCTGGAAAAATGAAACTATAAACATCCTGGATACCGTTGATATTGCAATCTGCAGCAGCAAGTTCATGATGCCCGGTCATAATATGGATCAAACCATTTCATTTATGTTGAATAAAGGTGTTGATTTCATTGCAATTACAAATAATGAAAACGATATAATTGTTTATGAAAGCAACATTACTGCCCGGAAAATACCTGTGCCACAGGTAAATGCCATTGATACGCTGGGTGCAGGGGATGTCCTGCATGGAGCTTTTTGCTATTATCTGGTTGAGGGGTATAACCTAAGAGAAGCACTTCATCGGGCTGCACAGATAGCCTCCAGATCATGTGGCTATTTTGGAACACACAAATGGAAGGATTACAGTAACATCTAAAATTACAAAAACTACCTATAATATATTATTTTAGATATTACCACCTATGCATTAGCTAAATTCGAGCATTAATATTTTATCATTATAAAAAAAGATTTAGGGTAGGGATACTGTAGGGCATCCCTACCCTAAATTAACTGATCATCAGTTCACCAGATGCCTGATATTATAATTCAGTGGTGTTGAATTGGAAAGATTATCGTTCAGTGGACATCGATCCTTTACCTGCTCGAACAGCGTATCAATCACTTCCCTGGAAGCATCAGAGTCCAGGTCTATATCAACATTAAGAGATTCAAATCCGGCCCTGTCGACCGTAAGTAATCCAAATAACCTGTCCGGATTTATATCGCCGTTGATATTAATACTGATATTGTTGACGGTGACCTGAAGTTCTTTGGCTACCAGATGGATCACCACATTAATACATCCTGCATATGCGGCCAGCAAGTATTCTACCGGGTTTGGAGCAACATCTTTTCCTCCAAATTCTTCGGGTTCATCAACTGTAAGGTTGAAATGCCTGGCCTTGCCGTCGTAACGGGTGGCAGTTATACTGTTACCGCTAATAGAAAAATTTAATTTACTCATAATAATTGTGATTTTTGTTTAACATTTAGGTTTAATTAAAAAGCATACGGATAACTATAGCGTGATGCATGCCCTGCCGGCGCCCTGCTGGGACGAACATCAAACTTTAATTGCCCGGAAAAAAAGTGAAATTTTAGTCTGATGTGCTTAAGACATACAGCACATCATGTCCATAACAGGAAAAGAAATTAGTCCTGCATAAGGATTTTGCGGATGATTTATCCTGGAAGATTCAAATATGTATTGTGATATATACATGGAGTGTCGAATTTCTTTTACAAAGAAAACTTATTTAATTCATATATGCAAATATATATGAAAAAATATATGTTGAATTTTGTATTTTATTGAATGGAGCCTCAGTGTTCAATTCCCTTACCCCACCAGTTTCTTGCTCTGATCTTTCTCTGAATTCCTTTAAATATATCCACATATAGATGCCATGATACTTAATTTCATAATGATATGAATCTTTATGAATTCATTATACTAAAACCACTTTTTTCTCCTGAAGTAGAATAGCATTCCGGCACCTATCACCAGCATTATGAACAGCACCCCAAAATAGGCCCACGGCCAGTCAAGCTCAGGCATGTAGGCGAAGTTCATGCCGTAAATGCCGGCTATAAAGGTCAGAGGAATAAAGATGGTGGCGATAATGGTAAGTACCTTCATAACTTCATTCATCCTGTTACTGTTACTGGAAAGGTAAAGCTCAATAAGTCCGGCGGTCATCTCCCTGTTGGTTTCAACAGTTTCAATGATCTGTATGGTATGGTCGTACAGGTCCCGTAAAAAAGGTATAGTCTCATTCATTATGAGTGGCGAATCTGCCCGCTCGAGCTGGGTAACAACTTCTCTCATCGGCCAGATGGACTTCCTGAGCAGAAAGGTTTCCCTTTTCAGGATATAAAGTTTCATAAGCGTTTCCTGATTTGAACCCTTCAGCAGTCTGTCCTCAAAATCCTCCATCTGTTCACCTAGTTTTTCAAGCAGCAGGAAGTAGTTGTCAGCTATCACATCCAGAATGGCATAGGCGAGGTAATCAGCTCCTGCCTTTCTTATCCGGCCCTTACCTTTTCTTAACCTTTCACGCAGGGGATCGAGCACATCCTCCTCTTTTTCCTGCAAGGATATGACATAATCGCTGCCGACGATCATGCTGACCTGCTCGGAATTGATAACATTCTCTGCTTCGTTATATGATAGCATCTTAAGCACAATGAAGAGGTAATTATCAAAAATCTCCATCTTAGGCCTCTGGTTGGTATTCAGGATATCTTCCAGCACAAGCGGGTGTATTTTAAAATATTCCCCCATCTTTGATATCAGTTTGCTGTCATGCACCCCTTTAATGTCGATCCATGTTATTCCCTCAGCATCCCTGTAAGGGAAGCAATTCTCAATATTTTCCGACTTAAGCTCCTTAAAGCTGTCCGGCCCGTAATCGATAATATCGATCATTATCTCCTCAATATGCTGTTTGCCTGTGAATATAAGGCTCCCTGGCGGCAAGCCCACTTTCTTTTTAAACGTTTTCATAAGCAAATATTTAGGTTAAGAAACCCACTGACTCCAATTACCGGGAATTAGCTAAAATGTTGAAGTTTATATTCCAGACTTAAAGAAACTAAAATTTTCTCATATTTGTTTTTTGATACAGACAATATTTGGCACAAGAAAACCTGAAGCTCAAGTCGCAACAGGTAACTTAACATGAGTATCAGCTTTCGAAAAATATTCTGTACAATACGGATTAAGACATAACGGGTCAGATATATAGAAATTTGGTTTGTCCAACTACCGGACAATATCAGACAAAAGATCAAAACCTTTTAGCCTAGCGAGTATGGAGCCCCTAAGCTGGAATAGGGAGCTAAAAGTAAAGCGAGAAATAAATTGTCCCGCACGGGGCCAGCTGAGCCGGGGTATCATTAAAGCCAATTTGGATATTACTTGATTTTTTCCCGGTTTCATTAAACTTGTTCTCATCATCGGTTCCGAAAAAGGTGGATTCAATATCATAATTAAGGTGCAACCCGGCACGTATGGCGGTATTATTCGAAGTGAAATATTTTCCAAACAGGTGGTAACTACTGGCAAGATCAGCTGCTGGGGCAGTGTTTACATGAGCTTTTCCAAAAAAATTCCCCATATACTGAAAGAACGGATTGGCTGCTATTCCAACCCCGTAGTTACCGGCTCGGGGTCCGTACTCTGTAATTTCATCCTGGCTATAAAGATTAAGAGATAACATGAAAACACTAAAGAAGACAATTATTTTCATAATTTAAGATTTAAATTAATAAATAATTAGCAACTGTTTAATTACAGCAATAAACTAAAAATAGCCAGGAAATGAATAAAGGCCAGTATTGCGGGTTATTTGAATACCTTATGCGGGTTGGTGCCTAAAAAGTTTCAATTAGAAACAACTGATCTCCGTTGGATTAAGAATTGCATGCTTCTAAAACTTTTTTTAACTTGCCTTGGGAAACAATATTTTTTTAAAACCTGGTTTTCCCTCTTTTCAAAATAATATTAACTTTTTGAGGAACACTATCTGTTTAAAGCTCTCTGCCGGTTGGTGTTCTTCCTTATGGAGGATAAAAAAATGAAAAACAAAAAAGTCAGCCTTTCATTGTTGGCAACTTTGATTATTGTTGCCTTTATTTCCCCTTTACTGGCTCAGGAGGTTACCGAGCATCCGCTTATCAGACCCTTCCCGGGTGCTGTTTTTGACCAGCAACGCTCGGAACAGGTTAATTTCGGTGAATTTGTGTTCAGAACAGGAACTCCGCCCAGAAGCTACACCACCCAAAAAATTAAAGGTGAATATCGAAACCTCCGTTACTTTCTTTACAATCAGGACGGGTCACCCAACCGGGATGTATCACAGCTTGAGTACTTTGAAAACTTCAAATCGGCTGCTCTTGAGAGGGGCGGTACAATTAAATGGGAAGATACTCATTACGGTCTGGTTTTCACCATCCCGAGAGAAGACGGGGGCATTACATGGTGCAGAGTACAGACATCAGTAAGTGCCGGCAGAACATCACTCGATATTATTGACGAAAAACCTCTGGTTACCACCCTCGAGTTCACACCTGCTGAAATGATGGCCGCCCTCGACTCTGATGGTAAAATCGCTCTATACGGCATACTATTTGATTTTGACAGGGCTACACTGCAACAGGGATCAAGCAAACAGCTGCAGGATGTACTTTCACTGCTGGCCTTGAACCCGGAGCTAAGGTTGGAAATTCAGGGCCATACAGACAGCGATGGCAGTGCAGAATATAACCTGCAACTTTCACAGCAGCGTGCAGAATCAGTGCGGCAGTACCTTCTCTTGTTTGGTATTGAAACTTCACGACTTCAGGCAAAGGGATATGGTGAGACAATGCCATTAGCACCAAATGACACCGATGATAACAAAGCAAAGAACCGAAGGGTCGAGCTTGTAAAACGCTGAAAATTCAAAACAGTTACCAACTGTCTTTAGCATTTGGTTAGCTTTAAAGCAAGTGCCAGAAAACCGGAACTTGCTATTTTAAGACCATCAATAATCGGTGCTATGCCTGGCCTGGCTGGGTTTTAGACGGAAAGGGCCAAAAACTCGCATAACATAGACACCAGGTCATTCGTTCGACTTGCAAAACAATGGCCAATTAAGATATTTTTAAAATACAGGATATGAAAATCAAAAAATAAAAACAAATGCTGAGTCACGTCCCGTAAACTTCAGCCGAATTTCTGATTCAGTGAAATCCAATATACAATAGGCCTCGCCAGGGTATATTCCTGTAGCGTTTCCATCATTATCTACGGTAAAAATATCAGTATCTGTCGACCACCAGTTCCATTCCAGTCCCAGATCTAAACTTGAAATATCTATTGTGTCTCCGTCGGATGTTACTCCGGCAGTTGAGAACTCAAATTGTTCTCCAACAGCAAATGATGCACTTTGAGGAATAATTACAATCTGTTCAAGATCATTCTGAGGTTCAGGGTCATCTTCTTTATCACAGCCACTGAACATTCCCGCAACCGTAAAACCAAGCATGAAGATAATTAATCTTATTTTCCGGATTGATAGTTTCATAACATTAATAGATTTGAGAATTAAACACAAATTAAATTATATTAAAATAGATTAAATAAATATAAAATTACGAATTATTATAAATAAATCCAAAAAATGATAAATCTTTTAGAAAATAAGGTGACAGAATAATCAATAGTTCTGTAAATTTGATTTTTGAGAAAAGATGATAAGATGAAATTACAATATTTTATATGCGGATTTTTACTGGCAGTGGGCTTTCTTTTGCAAAATAATTTTGCAGCCGGCCAGGAAAAAATTTTGTCGGAAGCCGATTGTGAAAGCTACATTGAAATCCATGGTTCATCAAATATCAATCAATTCCAACTGATTAACCACAATCCCAAAATCATCAGGCATTCTGGAGAAGACGAGGTGAATCAGGGTTATCAACGTGTCGAAATTCCCGCGGATCAGTTTAAAGGCGACAATAACAGGATGCGCCGCGATTTTCTCGAAATGATCAATGCTTCCGAATATCCATTCATTATTATGGCTATTGAACCGCGAAGTTTGGCTGAATGCAGGAAAATCAAGGGGGTATCTGATTTCAAAACAATAATCACCATAGCAGGGGTATCCCAAAACTATGTCGTGCCTTGTGCAATCTACGCCTGTGAAAATTCAGGCTATGTGCTTCAAGGAAACCTTGAGGTGAAATTAACCGATTTCGGAATTGATCCCCCTACCAAATTCTTTGGGATTGTAAAAGTTAACAACGAGGTCTTTATTGATTATGCTTTCAGGTTCCAAACCGATGATGACATCTTCCGGTCTGACATCACCCCGGAACCTTAGGATATTCTGGCTCCAACGGTATCATTTCTTTCTGGGCCACTGATTGTCATAGATAAATACCTTGGTTTAAGGCTTTTCTGAAAACCGGTTGAGATCCACGTAAAGTGTGTGCAATTAAGATATACAATTTCCTTTCCGGGAATAAAAGCCTGCTGAAAACAGGGTTTTCCGCTTTCATCATCTATTGGAAGGACGCCGATTCTGAAAGGGAAATACAGATTGTGCTGCCGGAAGTGGTTTTTGAGAAGGGTGGGGGGGATGTATAATTAACGCACATTACTCAGCCATCGTAACTCAGAAGAAGAGGATTGATTGAGGCACCTCTAACAATTCCATCAGTTGCTAATTAATCCTAAGATTTGTAACTTAATATTTAAAAAAATATTCTTTATTAAAGTTGCACTTTGGGGCAACTTTAATTATCTTTGCAGTATGATAGAAAAACGGAAGTATCGAACTATCATCTTTTACAAAGACTATTTTCAGGATTGCTTTGTAAAGCAACGTGACAAGGTAAGAGATAAGCTAATCTGGACACTTGAATTAATTGAAGAAATACAGAAAATTCCTGAGACTTATTTAAAACATATAGAGAACACAGACGGACTATACGAAATACGGGTTCAGCAAGGCCGTGATATCTTTCGTATATTCTGTTGTTTTGACCAGGGACAATTGGTGATATTGATGAACGGTTTTCAGAAGAAAACCCGGAAAACACCGAAAAAAGAAATTGAAAAGGCGCTTAAAATAAAGGAAGAATATGAAGACAGCAAAAAGTAATATTATTACACTTGAGCAGTTCAAAGACAAACATTATGGAAAACGTGGAACTGCAAAAAGAGACGAACTTGAAGCTGGATACGACAGCTTTAAAATTGGAGCATTAATCCACGAAGCAAGACTTGAAAAGGGATTGACACAACAGGAGCTTGCAGAGAAAGTTGGCACAACAAAATCCTACATTTCGAAACTTGAAAATAATGTAAAAGAAGTCCGCCTTTCAACACTTCAAAAAATAGTTGAATTAGGATTGGGTGGACAACTTGAACTCTTTATAAAGCTCTGAAAAAAAATCAAATAAAGGAAAATCTCAACCACCTCATTCCCACACAACAATTGCATCACCCCACCAGCTTCCTGCTCTCCTTCAGCAGGCTGGCCGGAATAGGTTCGGCCAGCCTGCATTCGATATTCATAGGCCGGGCACCATAAGACTTCACAAAGCTCGCTTCCCCCCAGGAAAACATATGACATTGCGGTCCCGTACTCATCAGTGTTTTGCTCTCGTACAAACAGCAGGATTTTCTTGCCCCTCTCCTGGTGCTTTATGTATGATAACCCCACCGGTGATTCCGGCGACGCACTGTTCTGCGATTGCCAGTGAAACAGATATTCATTCAGGACATAATCCTCATACATGGTAGTAGGCGAATACTCCTTCTCAGATTTATTCAGGGTTACAAACAGTGCTTCGGTGTTAAGTGCTGGCTGCCTTGCAACCCCTTTCCGGTTGGCCGATGGTTTTCATGTGGTCAAAGACGGGTAGTCCGTCGATAGAGGATTTTGTGAAAAGGTCGAACATGTTTTCGGGATCGAGGTTCTTGAACCGGCTCCACCTGAAGGAGTAGAATTTTTCCTCGTAAACCGGATGTTTAATTGGTGCTTTGGTTATTGCTGCCTGCTTTTCCTTGAGTTGCTGGATTTCGTTGAGTCTTCTAATGAAAAGTAGGTATGTGTACTGTTCAATTACAGTGAGTGGGTTACTTATGCCGCCGGTCCAGAATGTGTTCCATATTTTGTCGACCTGGGATCTGAATGTGCCTGTGACCATTTTATTGCTATTATCGGGGTTGGTTAGTTTCGAGTTATTTACTAAGGTGTTTTGTGTTTATGGTGTAATGTTGTACGGGGCTTATGGGTTTATGGCTTTAATGTGTTTAGACATATTGGTTTTTATTATGTTATGATGTTTGGGTTATGCATATTTTGATCTTTGGGGCCACCTTAAGGAATTCGGAGTCTGCAGTTGGCCGTTTGCAAACTTAGGGAATTTTTATGGGTTTTGAGACAGGAATAACATGGACGACGGAGAGAGCCAGAGGGACCCTTATGGCTTATAGCTGACAGTATGGAATCATTATGACACAAGTGCCACTGATAAAGTTTTTTATTGATGAATATAGGAGAGAGGTAGATTGAATTTTTTTTATAACTTGTCTGGAATTTAGGAATCTTGATTTTGTAATTGATGTTTTCAGCCTTGCCGGCAATCTGGTTCACTGTCAGAAAATACCCTCTCAATTAGAATTTTAGCCACATCTTAATCGTGACTGACCAGGCGAAGCAGTGAAGGTTCTTCTCCTTTTATCATGGTGGATGCTAACTTGATGAGACAACAAATAATAATTGATCCATTTCAGTATGATTTTATAGAGTTAAATTCTGGGTTGAAAACAGATGTTAAAGCAACATATAATAGATAGGAAAAAACCAAGACTTTTAGATCAGGTAAGGCAAGTTATTCGTGTTAAGCATTACAGTTTAAGAACCGAAGAGTCTTATATAAGCTGGATCAAACGGTTCATATTCTTTCACAATAAAAAACATCCGATTGAAATGGGTGAGAAAGAAATTGGTCAATTTATCACTCATCTGGCAAAGAATGGAAGAGTATCTGCATCCACACAAAATCAGGCTTTATGCGCAATAGTATTCTTATATAAAAATGTACTACATAAAGATTTAAATAATGCCATTTCAATATACTGGTCAAAAAGGCCAAAGAAACTTCCAGTGGTTTTATCAAAAAGTGAAATCGCGGAGGTGTTAAAAAACTTGAAAGATACCCATTGGCTAATTGGAATGCTATTATACGGGGCAGGTTTAAGGTTGTCGGAAACATTACAACTAAGAGTTAAAGATATTGATTTCAGTTATAATCAAATATTTGTAAGAGATTCAAAAGGGGAGAAAGACCGAATAACAATGTTGCCTCAAAAGGTTATTCCTTCTTTAAAGAAACATATGAATAGGGTAGAAAAAATACATCTAGAAGATTTAAAAACCGGATATGGATCTGTTTATTTGCCTAATGCCTTAGAAAGAAAATACCCGAATGCAAAATATGAATTTGGTTGGCAATATATTTTCCCGGCAACAAGGATTTCAATAGATCCGGTATCGGGTGCATCAAGAAGGCATCACCTATATGATACGGTTATTCAAAAAGCTGTTAAGCAGGCAATCAGAAATGCAGGAATTGTCAAACCGGCAAGTTGTCATACATTTAGACATTCTTTTGCAACACATCTGCTTGAATCCGGATACGATATAA
>SLPB01000087.1 GCA_007132225.1 Bacteroidales bacterium
CTCAGATCGGGTTGCTGTTGCTGTTGTTGTGCATTTGTAATGAAAACACTGCTGGAAGAGATCAATATCAGCAGGAAAATACTATGGCTTAAAATTTTTCTGAACATGTATATTATATTTTGGTAGTGCAGGGAAGGAAACTATCTCAAATATAAGATTAACTATTTTTTTATTCCGATATTGTGTTTCGCAGTGTTATACAGCTTCGCTGCCTCAGTCACAAATATCAAAGAATTTGACATTGCAAAGGAATGGGCGAAATTAAGAAAATCCACCAAAGATTTTAAATAAACTACGGGCATTCTTTTAAATAAATTTAATGGCTATTCGGATTATTTTTACGTTATCTGCTATCTTTGGGTTACATCGGAGGATAGTTATGTTGAGAACAGGAAATAATTTTGCTATATTATTTATTTTATTATTGTTACCCGTGGTCAAAACTTCCGGCTTACCGGCAGATGATCAAAAGGGGACGGGGAATATTATTTACAACGTGAATGTTCATACGGGAACCGCACTTCCGCACAACGATATGTTGATTTATTTAAACCGGGAGTTTATAAGGGGACTGGAACTGAATGCCTGGTTTGCGAATCCGGAAACTGCAGACAGGTACAGCACTGTGTTTGGTGGAGGGTACTTCTTTTCCAATCTCGGTAACAGGGATGTAATGGGGAATATTCATGCCGTTTATATGTCAATAATCAATCCTCTTTCGGGATACTTTTCGTCGGCGGATTTGAAGGTGAACCTGGGAGTTGGATATGCTACAAACCCATATGATCCGGAGAATAATTATTTCAACCGGGGGATCGGTTCTCATCTTAATATGTACGGGCAGATTGCCCTTAACTGGAAAATACCGCTTACAGAGAACAGGTGGATACTGAGGCCCGGTATGTCTTTTAATCATGTATCAAACGGGACCGTTGTCTCGCCTAATTCAGGTATTAATATGCTTACCTTCAGTGCGGGACTGGATTTTATGTCTGATCATTCCCATTCGGGAAGGATGGTGCTGGAAAGGGATACGGTTACGCATAAAAAACACCGGTTCTCCTTAACAGTTGCTCCCGGCATTAAACAAATGGACAGGCGCATTGATAAACAAATTTTAACATCAAGCCTTATATTTGACTATGGGTATTTTCTGGGAAAGGATGTCAGCGTAGGTATGGTACTTGGATTATACTACAACGAGACCTGGGCTTATCATCCATACCACGGAAAAGATGAAACCCTCTCTCCGTTCCAGTCCGCCGCCCATATTTCATTGCAGAAAAATATTGGCCCCCTTGCATTTTTCCTTCATCCGGGCACCTATATCCATATGCCGGCAAGGGATATTCCCTACTTTGCCGGGAGACTGGGATTAAGTTATACATTTGAAAATAATATGATTGCTCATTTTGCTATTAAGCATCACTGGTTTGCTATTGCTGATTATTTTGAATGGGGTGTTGGTTACCGGTTTAACAGGTAATGGAGTGGATTAAAAACTGTAATAATTGTTGTTATGTTGAGGTATTTTAAAGTACTTGTTAAACAATTATCATTCCTGCTGAAAAGGAGAAAAACCATATTGTTGAATTTTGGGGCGGGCCTGGTGGTTTTAGGGGGACTGCTGGGAGGATGTGAAAAAGGTGTCTTTTTCAGGTCCGGTACGGAAACATCTGAAATAATCATTTTGGAGCCGTTTGAGGAGATTGTGATAAATGACATTTTTGATATAGAGCTTCAAACTGGATCGGGATTTTCAATTCAGCTTACCGGCAAAGAAAAGGTTCTTGAAAATATTTTATTCGAGGTAGCCGACAACAGGCTGGAGCTTACTGATGAAAATTCATTTATCTGGCTGCCCGATTATCCAGTGGTCAAGCTGCTGATAACATTCCCGGATATAAGCACCATAAATATCAATTCCGCTTCAAAAATATTCTCAAATGATACGCTTAATATCGGCCGTCTATCATTATTAGCGGGTGCACAGCTGATTGACCTTGACCTTGTTGTTAATGCATCTAATATTGCATTAAGGACAGGCACCGACAATTATGGACATTACACCCTGAGAGGCTATTCAAAAAATATTGACCTGTGGATATTCGGCAGTGCCCAGTTATGGGCTGATGCTCTGGTAACTGAGTCGGCAAAGGTAAGAAATTACAGTATTGCCGGTTGTCATGTCTATGCTCGTGAGGAGCTGAGAGTCTGGTTGGAGCACTATGGGAATATTTATTACTACAGTTCTCCCGAAGAGATAATTATTGAGAGTGAAAAGTCAAGGGGAAGACTTATCCAAAGAGTGGTAGATTGAGATCCGGATATTAATTCATTCAGGTACCCGGCATCCTGGTTTTTAAACCAGATAATATGCTCTGTACCATTCGACAAAAGCATTTACTCCTTTCTGTATATCGGTGCCGGGCCGGTATCCCAGGTTCTCAACCAGATCATCCACGTTGGCCCAGGTAGCGGGAACATCTCCCGGCTGAATAGGCATCATATTCATTTTTGCTGTCTTACCCAGCGCCTTTTCTATTGCTAATATAAAGTCCATCAACTTAACCGGACTGCTGTTGCCGATATTGTATATTTTATAGGGTGCGGGTGATGATGCGGGGTCGGGGTGTGTGCCGTTCCACTGTTCGTTGCCTTCCGGCGAATTGTCAATCACTCTTGTCACCCCTTCAACAATATCGTCAATATAGGTAAAGTCACGTTTCATGTTGCCATGGTTGAAAACATCGATGGGCCTTCCCTCCAGGATGGCCTGGGTAAAGAGAAACAGCGCCATGTCAGGGCGGCCCCAGGGGCCGTAAACGGTAAAAAAACGCAGACCGGTGGTTGGAAGGTTGTAAAGATGTGAATAGGTATGCGCCATCAGCTCGTTGCTCTTCTTGGAGGCGGCATAGAGGCTGACCGGGTGGTCCACATTATGGGCCGTTGAAAAGGGCATGGTCTGGTTGAGCCCGTATACACTGGAGCTGCTGGCATAGGCCAGATGCTGAACCTGGTTGTGACGGCAGGCTTCAAGTATGTTGATAAACCCTACTATATTACTTTCTATATAGGCATGCGGATTGGTAATGCTGTACCTAACCCCTGCCTGTGCAGCCAGATGACAGACCTTGTCAAATTTCTCCCGGGTGAACAATCTGTTTATCCCGTCCCTGTCTTCCAGGTTCATCTGAACAAAACGGTAGCGGGGATGAGAGGTGCTTTGTATTATTTCTCCGGGCTCTGCCAGTAAACGATCGATACCGGTATTCTCAAGGCGGGAATACTTAAGGGTTACGTCGTAATAATCATTGATGCTGTCAAGTCCAACAACCTCATCACCCCTGTCAAGAAGTTTCTGGGCAAGGTGAAATCCAATAAATCCGGCGGTACCGGTAATAAGTATTTTCATTAGTAAATGTCATGTTTTATAAAGATTCAAATGTAAGTGAAATTTTTTTCATTTAAAATTACCTACATACGGGTTGATCAAAAAAATAATATCCGGAGCATTCTCAAACCCCGGATATCAGATCTATAAGTATAACCTATTATTTTGCGTAGCTTACCGCCCTGGTTTCCCGTATAACGGTTATCTTAACCTGTCCGGGATAGGTCATCTCATCCTGTATCTTCTTGGCAATGTCGTAGGATAATTTCTCTGACTCCTGGTCCGACATCCTTTCACTTCCTACAATAACCCTTAACTCCCTGCCAGCCTGTATGGCATAGGTTTTCATTACACCGGGGTAAGAAAGTGCCATTGATTCCAGGTCCTTCAGCCTCTTGATATAGGCTTCCACAACTTCTCTCCTTGCACCTGGCCTTGCTCCTGATATGGCATCGCAAACCTGAACTATGGGTGATATCATAGTTGTCATCTCCACCTCATCATGATGAGCTCCTATGGCATTGATAATCTCTGGTTTTTCCTTGTAACGCTCTGCAAGCTTCATACCTAAAATTGCATGGGGCAATTCAGGTTCATCGTCGGGAACCTTTCCTATATCATGGAGCAGTCCGGCACGCTTGGCCAGCTTGGGATTCAGTCCGAGCTCCGCTGCCATGATGGAACTAAGGTTTGCAACCTCCCTGGAATGCTGCAGGAGATTTTGTCCGTAAGAGGAGCGATACTTCATCTTACCGATGATCCTTACAAGTTCCGGATGCAATCCGTGTATCCCAAGATCAATTGTGGTACGTTTGCCAATCTCCACTATCTCTTCTTCTATCTGTTTCTCGGTTTTTAAAACAACCTCCTCAATACGGGCGGGATGAATACGTCCGTCAGTAACCAGCTGATGCAGCGAAAGACGGGCTATTTCCCGGCGCACGGGATCAAATGCAGAAAGAATGATAGCTTCGGGAGTGTCGTCTACGATTATCTCAACACCAGTAGCTGCTTCAAGAGCCCTGATATTCCTGCCTTCCCGGCCAATGATCCGGCCTTTAATCTCGTCACCGTCAATATGGAATACGGTGACCGAATTCTCAATTGTACTTTCAGCGGCAACTCTCTGGATGGATTGAACAACTATCTTCTTGGCTTCTTTATTGGCGGTCATCTTTGCCTCGTCCATTATCTCATTCACATAGGACATGGCTTCGGTCTTTGCCTCATCTTTCATAGATTCAACCAACTGTGTCTTTGCCTCCTCTCCGGAGAGACCAGAAATGGTCTCGAGTTTTTCTACCTGCATCTTATGCAGCCTTTCCATTTCATCAGACTTTTTTTGAACAAGCGTCAGCTGGGTATTCAGGTTCTCCCGGATAGCATCAGTTTCAGCTTTCTCTTTTTGAGCTTCAGCAATACGTTGTGAAAGTGCCGACTCTCTTTGTTTAATTTTGTTCTCAACCTGGTTTATCTTGTTGTTCTTTTCATTTATGATCTTTTCGTGTTCGGATTTAAGCTGGTAAAATTTCTCCTTGGCCTGCAAAATCTTTTCCTTTTTGATGACTTCTGCTTCAAGCTCAGCCTCTTTGATCATATTCAGCCTTTTCTTTTTTATCAGTATACGGTAGACATAAACTGTCAACAACCCTCCTGCCAAAAAAGAAGCAGCTCCTATTACAGAGCATAAAGCTGATGAAATAGCTAATGTAATTATTGCTGTATCCATTATTTATTAGTATTTAACTTTGATTATATATAATAAAAAACCCGCATGCATCTCTCTAATTTTCGTTAAAACCCCAATTTGACATGGGTGGAGTTGCCATCTCAAGTTTAACTTCCAACGTTCCGGTTTAACGGAACTCCCGGCATAACCGGGAGTAAGGCCTGTCATTGTTGAAATGAGCTTCACTCCAATTAGTAAAGTGTTGAGTTTTACTCAATTAAAGAGACACTATGCGGGCAATTCTTTTGTATTTAAAGAACGCTATTACTCTTCTTTTTATTATGTATATATTCTCCAAGTTCCTGATCAAGATCCTTTAATTGTTCCCTGATGGGTACAACGTCAGTTTTATCTTCACATTCAATCAACCTGATAACAAACTGTAGAGCCGCCATGGCCAAAAAGTCCTGCAAATCCTTATCGGTATATCTTTGCTTATATTGAAGAACTTTTTCATTAATAAGTCTGGCTGCCTTACGGATCTTCTCTTCGTCGGTCCTGGTAATTTTCAGGGGATAAAATCTCTCTGCTACATTGACCCGTATCGATAGTTTATCATCCATATACAGTTTAATAATCTAATGGTTTAAAAGAGCAATACATTTATCAATCTCCCGCATTATCCTGTTAACTTTTATTTTGGCATCATGTGAATTGTCACTTGATCCCAAAATGGCTTTTGCCAGTTTCAGGGTTTCATATCTTCGCTCCAACTCTTCAAATGCAACTGTCTTGAGCTTTACCTGTTCAGACAATTTGCTTTTTTCTTTTTGAAGTTTTCCCCTTTCCTCTTCGGATTTTTCAAGCATGGCAACAATGTCTTCCATCTTTTCTTTTAGACTAATTACCAGTTGATCCTGATTGCTATCCATATCCTTACTTTACGAATTACTTACAAATTTAGTATAGCTTTTGGAAATAAAAAAAAATACTGCATTTATATTTTACCCGTTATTTAAAAACACCACTATATTGTTTTTCATAACATATCTTTACATATATTCAAATGATTTATAGTTTTACACCACAATCATATAAACTATGTAAACTCAGTTCCCGAAGCGTGGCATCAAATACAATCATAATAATAAACTAACAAATTTCAGTGATGCTTGTTTGATAAAATAATATTTCAAGTAACAATAATATAAAATATCCATGTAAAACAAAGCATAAAGCAAGAATATAAAATATTAATAACTGAGCATTTTTATGGAATTTATAATCTTAAATATTTACTTATGAACCATTTCTCCTTTTTTATCCTGTTCCTGTTTATTTTTATTACTTCACAGGGTAAGGAGCATACAGCTAACTTTGTTGAGAAACATACAGTTAATAATAAAAACACCCCTGCCGTTAGTGAGAAGTTTCCCGTTAACTATTTTATCTCCCCGGTAGATTTCCATTTGAGGCTTTCGGCCAACTTCGGGGAATTGCGGACCAACTCTTTTCATGCGGGCATAGACATAAGGACCGGTGGAGTAACAGGAAAACCGGTCAGGGCAGCCGCGGAAGGGTTCATTTACCGGGTACGTGTTTCTCCTGTTGGTTATGGGAGGGCTTTATATATCCAGCATCCCAACGGACTGGCAACTGTTTATGGACACCTGGATAAGTTTAATGAAGATATTGAAAAATATGTCCAAAATGAGCAATACAGGCAGCAAAGTTTCAGTGTTGACCTCCGGCCCCCGGAAGGAAGGCTGCGAGTCAGCCAGGGAGATTTTATAGGTTATTCCGGCAATACCGGGTCGTCATTTGGCCCCCATCTCCATTTTGAGATCAGGGATGGAGCCACCCAGATGCCCATTAACCCCCTGTTGTTCAATTTTGACATCAGAGACGACCTCCCCCCTGTGCTATATACCCTTGCTGTTTATCCTCTCAATCATACCAGCCTGGTCAATGGCAGGAATGAACCTTTATATCTTAGCCTTGGCGGAGGCAATGGAAGGTACCGCATAAGCAGCAATACCGGCATAGAAGTATACGGGGAAATTGGGTTTGGGATACAGGTAACGGATTTCCTCAATGACTCCCCAAACCGCTGCGGAGCATGGTCTGTTGAGTTAATGACAGACAACAGAAGTATCTACAGGCATGAGCTTACAAAATTTGCTTTTGCAGAGCTGCGATATATAAACTCGCATATTGATTATGCCGAGAGAATAAGGAACAGGCGCAATATTCAGCGTATGTTCCTGCAGCCCGGTAATAGTATGAGCATTTACGGCAACCATGTTAACAGGGGGATTAGTTCCTTTTACAATGAAGGGGAAACTGAGGTCAGGGTTATTGTAAAGGATGCCTATAAAAACAAATCGGAGCTTCCGTTCACCGTTAAAACCGTGCCCCCGGGTGAGCAGAAAATGTCACCCCCGCCCCACCCAGATAATTTTGCAATGCTCATGCGCTATGATCAGGAAAACAGGTTTAGCGGTCAGGGCGCCTCCTTATCATTACCCGCCGGGGCATTATATGACGATCTGTTGTTCGAATTTACATCTTCATCACCTGTAAAGGGCAGCCTTACCCCGGTTTATCACATACATAATGAATATACGCCGGTACACCGAAACTACAACCTGAGCATTAAAGCTGAAGATATTCCAAAAGCCTACAGGGATAAAGCCCTGATAGTTAACATTACCAGCCCTGACAGCCCGGGTGCGGTAACCAGCAGGTGGAGTGACGGCTTCATGCACTGTCAGACCAACGTTTTCGGAAGGTTTACCGTTATGCTGGATACAATTCCCCCGACAATAGAACCTCTAAACATTCGTCCGGGAAGGAATATGAGCAACCAGAATATGATCAGCTTCAGGGTAAAGGATGACCTTTCGGGGATAAAATCATACGCTGGCTTCATTAATGAAGACTGGGTGCTCTTTGAGTTTGATCCTAAAAACGACCATCTTTTTTATGTTTTTGATGAAGAACGGATTGGAACGGGCAGGGAGCGGAAGTTAGAGCTTTACCTGATGGATCAAAAAGATAATATAGCTGTCTATACAGTGGATTTTTTTTACTAATGCCGTCACAATTCCCAAAATAATTGAATACTGCAAAAAGCACAATTCATGATTCTTACCTGTCAGTTGGTGTAATGTCAGGCACGTCGGTCGACGGACTGGATCTGGCGTTGTGCAGGTTCACAAAGACTGGTAGCGGCAGGACCGGCTGCCCTGATAATGAAAGGCCAGGTTCCCTTTGGGCCTATGAAATATTAAAAACCAATACCCTCCCCTACTCCGGTACTCCCTGGCCTGAAAGGTTTGCCCGGGCAGAAAAGGCAGATGGATACAGGTTGATGGAGCTTCACAGGAACTTTGGGAAATTTACCGGGGAGGCAGTTAAAATGTTCCTGGGAGAGTTGCAGGCTGACCTGGTTGCCTCTCATGGCCATACCATCTTTCACCGGCCGGAAAAGGGCATCACCCTCCAGATTGGTGATGGCGCTGAGATCGCGGCAACAACAGGCATCACTGCTGTCTCTGATTTCAGGCGACTGGATGTGGCTCTCGGGGGACAAGGAGCACCGCTGGTTCCTGCTGGTGATGAGTTGTTGTTCGGACAGCATGACTTTTGCCTGAACATGGGCGGATTTGCCAATATCTCTTACCGGGAAAACAGTCAAAGAATGGCTTTCGACATTTGTCCGGCCAACATTATCCTTAACCGGCTGGCACGATCGATGGGTCATGATTACGATAAAGGTGGCAATATCGCCCTTTCTGGGAAAGTGATACAGGAGCTCCTAAGTCAACTTGAGAGTCTTGGGTATTACCAAAAAACCGGACCTCGTTCACTGGGCAGAGAGTGGGTGAATGAAGTTTTTATGCCGGTCCTGGAGAGGTCCGCCGGCAGCACCGTGGATAAATTACGGACAGTTTGTGAACATATCGCATTGCGGATTGCAGCTGTAATCAACAAACAGCAGGCTCAATACAAGGCTCCTGATTCCCGGGAGGGACACTTTCCGCAGGGACCGGAAAGCTATCCGAACCTTTACCAGCCACCATCTGTCCTGTCAACCGGCGGGGGGACCAACAATGAATTCCTTATTCAGCTGATCGCTGAAAAGGTCATGCCGGCAAAAGTGATTATTCCTGAACCCGAACTGATAGATTTCAAAGAAGCTGTTGTGTTCGCCTTTTTGGGAGTGCTGAGGCTGAGGAACGAAATAAACTGCCTGGCCTCGGTTACTGGTGCCGCCAAAGATAATTCAGGGGGTGTCATTTACCCACAACCATAAAAGTCGGGTATCAGTGACTATTTGTAAATTTCACTGCCTTAAATATTAATTATTTCAGGTTTCACTATTTTAAATCAAAAAAAAATAGTAATATTGCAGCCGATTTTAGAGAGTAAAAACAATACATAATAAGCAAGCAGTATGGACTTAATGAAAGTGGTAGAAAAAGAATTTGAGAAAAAAGCTGACCATCCCAAATTCAATAGCGGTGATACCATAACCGTACATTACAGGATAGTAGAAGGAAACAAGGAACGTATCCAGCAGTTCAGGGGCGTGGTTCTGCAGCGCAAAGGAAATGGTCTGGCTGAAACTTTTACCGTAAGGAAGATGTCAGGAAACGTCGGTGTTGAACGTGTTTTTCCGGTTCAGTCCCCCTTTATTGAAAAGATTGAAGTTAATAAACTCGGACGGGTACGTCGTGCAAGGATTTTCTATCTTAGAAAACTAACCGGTAAGAAAGCCAGGATCAAAGAGAAAAGATTTCATGTGCATAGCACAATATAATAGCAATAAGATAAGAGCAGTAAGGATTTGCTCTTAAACCATAACAAAAAGCCCCGGTTAACCGGGGCTTTTTGTTTGTCAGCATTTGTCAGCATTATCAGTCAGCATTATCAGTCAGCATTATCCCTCAGCATTATCCCTCAGCATTATCAGACTATCTGGACTTTCTGGTCTATATGGACTATCAGACTATATGGAATTTCTGGACTTTCTGTCTACCGGATCTTCTCCGCATCCTTTTTGGCATCTTCAATTATCTTATCTGCCCTCTCATCAGCGTCTCTTATCAATGCGTCGGCTTTCTCTCCTGCTTCCCTCCTGACTCTGTCTGCCGCTTGTTTAGCAGCTGCCTCAGCCAGCCGTCCCCTGCCGGAGGCCTCCTCCTCTATTTTTGTTGCAGCAGCCTCACCCTCCTTTATAATTTTAGCACCTGCTTCCCTTGCAGCTTTCTTAACCTGATCAGCTCTCCGTTCGGCCTCCTTTATTATCTCCTCTGCCCTTTTGGCCGCCTCTTCCCTTACCCTTTCCTCTGCCTGGTCAACTCTTTTCTCAATCTCCTCAGCAGCCTGGGAGCGTATCTGGTCTCTCACCTCGTCCATTGTCGCCCTGGCACCTTCTCTCATATCGAGTGATATCTGAGGATCGGAAAAAGTACCCGTTATTCTTGCATCAACATTTATTATGTCACCGGGCTTAATATCGAGTCCACGTTCAGCAGCAATTGAAGCAAGGTCATTTATTACCTGGTTGGCATCCGGGCCAAACGCGGATCTTGGTATCTCCATCCTTGCAACATAGTTCATTGTCTGATCAATACCCTGATCACCCCCGATCCTCATATTAACCGGTCCTAGCCTGGTATTAAAAGGTTCAACATGTACACGGCCGTCAAGTATGGTAAAGCTGATATCTGCATCATCAAGCACCATTTGCCTGTCTTCCCGGAGGCGTAACGCCTGAAAAAGCTTGTCCAGGGTTTCTGATCTTAAAACCTCTATTTCTGATGTTTGAAGTCTTCCATGTGCATTAATGGAATTTAAAACAGGCATCATCCCCTCATCAAGCAATGCATACATCCTCATTGATGTTGAATAGCTACCCTGAAGATTTCCGGCAATAGGTGTTAGTTGCTGAACAGTGTTGAAAGTATGAAATGAAGCAGGAATATCAAAATTATTAATATCCATTGCAAAATCAATAAAAGGAGCACTCATATCCACGGTGTTGTACTCACCTTTCATACCAAGCGATCCTTCAAGCAATCTCATATTGACATTTTCCATCATCACTTTGTTGTCACGAACAGTGACGCGGCCTTTAAGATCACTTATTTCCATGTCGTCAAAAAGGATGCTCTCGATCGAGGAAGCAAAGGTGAAATTAATGTTGCCTGGTATCTCAACGATGGAAAGAGGAACTGTATCTGCCACAGCCTCTTCTTCGGGCAGTCCGCTGATTAACTCGTTAAGATCAAGCAGTGTTGAGGAAAAAAGAAGGTTACCCCTAACCGTCCCGTCACTAAAAAAGTAGGGTATGAAATTCTCCATCCTGCCGCTCATCCTGAAATCGCTTTTCCCAATCAGAGATTCAAAATCACTGAGCTCGACATAACGTGGTGAAAAATCCAGCATTGCCTGCTGAATGTTCACCCCCAGGGGAAAATCAGGCCCCGAATACTGAAAAGCAGTTAGCCTGATATTGCCCTCCGCGTTAAAGTACTCGTACCTGCCGTTTTCAAGGTCGGATAAATACCCGTCAATGAGAAGTTCAGATTCAAGTAATCCCCTTATAGTAACATCATCAAGGGGAATAACATCGGCCAGACTGGTAAAGTCTATGATGCCGTTGGCAGCAGCATCAATAGACATATCACTGACAGGAGTTCGAATTTTCATTCTCATATCAAAGGGGTTGCCGGCCATCTCCATATGGAAGCTGTGCAGGTCCACCGTTGTAAGATCCTCATCAATCCCGTCATAAAAGAGGTTGAGGTTCATATGCAGGTTATCGAGAGATTTTGGAAGATCGGGATAACTGAATCCGCCATCTTCAACAATAAGGTCCATTCCCACAGAGGGCATTGTAATATCTGTTAAAGTCCCCCTTGCAAATCCCTCCAGTGTCAAATAACCTGAAGCTGTAAGATCCTCAAAGTCCGCCATATAAATTGCAGGAACGAGTGAGAGTATAGTTTTGAAATCGGTTTTTTTACTGAAAAATGCCAGGTCCATATCAATATCACTCTCCGGCATTGCAAAAAATCCTTCTATCCCCATAATGAGTTCATTGAGCATAATCTCATTATCCATAAAGGTGAACTTGAAATCATTAAGATTGGCATCAAGAAGGGTATTGACAGAAAGATGTGCATTATTTATGTAGCGTACCCCATTGAACCAGAAATTAAAAACATCGCTTGTCGCAGAAATATCCAGGGAGGTAAGATCCTGGGTCAGGTCGCCGCTCATAACCAGGTTAAGTCCCTCGATAGTTGTTCTGACATCAAAAGGTTCATCATCATACTCAATTCGTCCGTTTCGCACTTCAAAACGTTGCAGTTCAACCTGAAACTCACCGGGCTCGGTATCTTCAACATCTTCAGTTTCTATCATTATATCCCAGTTTGCCCGTCCATCCTCAAGAACCCTTGCTTTGACCCTTGGCTGATCAAGCATTATAGAACGTACCTGCATCGCAGGACCCCGGATAACGCTTTTTATATCAACCACTGTCCGAAGCGCACTGAAAGATACAAGAGTATCATTCTCAAAATCATCCAGCCCAACTACTGACATATCAATAAGCGAAACACACAGGTTGGGAAAGTTTCTGATAAGCGAAAGGCGGATATTAGAGAACTCAACCTTTGCATTAAGGTTTTTATTGATCTCGTTTTGTGCAATCGTCATTATCCGGCCTTTAAATGCAAAGGGTATAACAAGCAAAAGCGCTAAGATCAGAACAAATGTAATAAGGACGATCTTGAGTAACTTTTTCATCAGCTTATAAATATTAGATTATTTGATACTTAACAACGGGAAAATCCGGATAAAAGTCTATGTTTTTCCTCAAATATACCTGCCTGTTGCAAAGTTAAAAACTTTGCTGA
>SLPB01000036.1 GCA_007132225.1 Bacteroidales bacterium
AGAAATCCATTCCTGAAAGCACATTTTTGTTTGCATTGTTGATAATTCCACACAAACTGGAATCTCATAGCACATCCTGGTTCTTTTGATTTACAAGATACATCATTCAAACAGCACCACATCTCCTTCATTCACATCATCCCCACCGTCAACAAATATCGCAACAGATGCGGTATTCTGAACACTCACTATCTCAATAGTTCCGATAGGGATGCGTACTGCCTCATCAAGTCCCTCTACCTGCATCAGTCTTGCAATCTGAAGCTGCTGCTTTTCTCTTACCCCGTCGTTTGCGCCTGCGTTAATTATAACACCATTTTCAAGCAGTTGAACGATCTTTCCCATGCGGACTTCACGTGCTGCCGGTCTGCTCACTTTGCCGGCATTATCACTAACCATCGTTACAAGATTTTCTCCTATGTCATCCACTGCATCGTAAGTGGCACGACCAATAGCACTTTCCATAAACTCTGCACCGCGAAAACTCACATTCTGCATCCTGGCATCAAAAGATGCTCCTGTTGCCGATCCGCTCCCCTGTACAGAACCAATAATAACACCCGATTCTGCATTAACCATCCTTGCAGTGAGACCAACACGTCCCCTTGTTCCACCTACACCTACTCTTCCTACTCTCACCCTTCCGGTAGATTCAAGATTGAATTGGGTGACAGTGCCAAATATCAGGGCATCTGCCCCAAGAAGGCGCCCTAAATCAACTGCACGGGAAGGATCAACCACACCCGAACTTATTAAATTCTGCTCAGAAAGGATCGTATTTAAACGATCACGTTCCACCAGCTGAAAATTAACCTGCTGATTAACCATGTAATCGGTCAGCAATGCACTTATCTGCTCACCAACGTTAATACGCGCAAATCTGTAGTCGCCTCTGTATTCGAGGGGTATAATAGCTATAGTAATGGGCTCGTCTTCTGCAGACGCTGCATGTCCTGAAAAAGAATACGTATCAGGAAAGAGAAGGAATGAAATCAGAACACACAAAAAAGTACTTTTTAATAACAAATAATTTTCCATTGTTGATTCTGTTTTAATAAATTTGACATAGTTATTTTTTTAATGTTATTATATGAAAGCAATTCTCACCCCAAGCATAAAGCTCAAGAAATCGGATGAATAATCATTGGCTTCACTGTCCAAAATGGAATTATATTTCACACCAAGATCAAAGAAGAAATTATTTGAAACCCGAAACAGCAATCCGCCTCCAATGCCATACCCAACTTCTTCCGATTGGCTCTCGAAGCCAAAACCTTCAGATTTGAGGAAATGCAATCCCCCTTCCAGTGCTGCATAAGGAGCATACCCCCCTTCACCAAAATAGTACCGAACACCCAGAAGTAAAGGTATTGAGGTTAAGGTTATATCAGCTATTTCCGAATCGGCATCCCACATCAAGTATCCCGAAGTAGCTGTGATTTCTATCCCAGGAGAGAGCTCAAAGAACAGGAATCCGGTTCCGACGTAGCCCGGCCTGGCGAAATCTCGGAAATCCCCCAGGGGCAATGTCATACCCCCCTGAGCACTTATTCCGATATTTCCCTGGCTGTGCGCGAGTGCCGGGACTGCTAACAGAATAACTAAAAGAGTCAAAAAATTTTTCATAAGCTTGTGGTTTAGGTTTAGGTTTAGGTTTATACCAAATAAATATAAGGAAAAAACAAATCCACGCAACTTTTTTTTGATCAAGGCCTTGCTGAAGGTTGTCATCTCCCTCCTTCTCCAGATATATAATTCATGGGCTCCTCATCGATTACTTATACCATGAAAGAATATATTGGCATTTAGGATTCAACAGTTTGAAAAGCATCTTTACTGGATAACGACATAATAATTTCATTGATAATAAGATGCTTATGACAAGAATAAGCTAAAGCCAAGCGGTACCTGCTGTAGCCCAAAGTTTTGTATTTTCCGGACAATATTTGACTTCTTGTTTTTTACAGGAAAAAATATCTGTGAAAAGCAGGAGTTGAATTATTTATTTTCTTATTTTTATTATATGAATAAATCTCATAGTGTTGCAGAGGCATTTATACAATAAAAGCCTCTAAAAGTCCTGCATCCTGATTTTATCTCTTTTCCACATAATAACAAATACAAAATATAAAAATTAAAAGGAAAGTAGGCCATTATGAAAAACAAACGAAAAACCATCATTCCGGCACTCTTATTTTGCTACCTGTTTTTTATCTTTATTTCCTCAACTTCCCAGGATAAAGCAGAAGTATGGGTCCATTTAAATGTTGAAGCAGTGTATGAGGAACATTTCCTGGCAGGCGAATCACCAACAAGGGTGAACACTTCGTCGGATATTAGTTTCACGCATTCGGCATTGTACACAATTAACCGTTTAAAGATGGGAAAGGACTATCTATATATGGCTGTTCAGAATTTGGATGCAACCGCGCCCAGGGCTTTGGTCCCTACCCTGAAAGTAATTCAAACCCACCCATGCCAGGATGGCCAGTCTCTGCTCATTGGCAAGGCAGAAAAAGAAATTGCGGCTGAGCTTTATAAGGCACGGGTTACTCTTGGAGTAAAGCCGGCAGGACAGGACCGGGTCAGTTTACAGTTCTGGCCTGTTGAAATTGACCTGGAAGGATCGGATTGCTCCAATTCTCAATGTGTAAATGGATTTGGGTTCAATGGTATTTATGATATCGGCGAGGACCCTGAATCAGCAGTGGAAGATGAAGATGGTTATGAGGAAATATCCGGCTATGAACTGCTGGAAATTGATTTCCAGCTGCTCCGGAACTTAGGGGCAGGTAGCGATGAAATTCCCCTGACCATACCGATCAATATTAATAAAGCACATAACGAGGTCCATGAAACACCTACAGGACCTGTGGAACTTGTATATAACTTTCGTGTGACGGGCTGGATAGGTGCTCCAACGGCAGCAGAATAGAACTCAAATCTCTTGCTGCGCTTCCGGCCGGCAATAAAAAACTGCCACGGGGTTTCCAAATATTTAACGGAGACTGAGGAGTGAGATCGTAATTTCCCACTTTTACCATAGCCGAAAGGCTTGACATCTCCATGCTTCCGACAAGCATCTTTGACATAATTAATGGCTCAGGAAATAATTCCCTTGATGAAAAGTGTTTCGGCACAAGGAGCCTGCTTCTGCTGATTAACCGGATTGGTTTTTGGGACTGGTTTTTACAGCTTTAACGATCAGGGTTTCTCCAAAAAGGACGCTTCTGGAAAACATCGTTTTGAAAACACTCTTATTTATTTCCAACGTCCCTTGCTTTTTACCTGTTCTGATATAAAGCCAATAAGTTGATAAGTATATTAACGGAAGAAAAAGGCAGTACACAAAACTAACCGGCTTAATTCTGTTGGTTGTTACTTTATCTATTTTAAATC
>SLPB01000079.1 GCA_007132225.1 Bacteroidales bacterium
AAAAGTAAAGGCAATATCCGGTTCTTCATAAGTCCAAACTCATTAATAATCATTTCAATTTGTTATTCCTGTTTTATAATAAAACTCCAAAAGTACTACAATGAAGGTGATAAACTATACAACAAGGGATGTTAAAAATAGTTAAAGAAACCGGTCTAAATACTCTCACTTCTCTGTTCGAAAGGCAGATTTAAATTATTTAACATAAGGAGTACTGCTCTCATGTTCAAATTGATAATCATTGAGCAGCCTGCTCAAAATCTCTCAGTTTTAAGATGGTATATTCATGGAAGGTAAAAAAATCAGGCTCTTGGTCCGAAAAAATTCTTCCCGGAAAAAACTACTGATGGCAATAATCCTGATCTTTTCCTCCCACCCGGCAAGTTCATCCTGAAGGTCTCCCCCCTTTAGGCTGTAAATGCCATGAACACTCCTTGTGGACTGGTCCCTGATAAGCTTGCCTGCGGATAATTCAACCAGGCGGGAAAATGCACAAACTGCACGGCTTATAATATAATGAAAACTTCCTGTGAAACTTTCCGCCCGGACATGTGCAACCGTTATATTGGTAAGATTCAGTTCCCTGGCAATATTTTCAACAACCTTTATCTTTTTCCCTGTGGAGTCGATCAGAGTGAAATATACCTCCGGATGCATAATTGCAAGGGGAATTCCCGGAAAACCACCGCCGGTTCCAACATCAAGTACAGTTTCCTTACCGGCAAAAGGGATAACTTTTGAGAGGCTGAGAGAATGTAAAATATGATTCAGATAAAGATTTGGAAGATCCTTCCTTGATATTACATTGATCCTTTCATTCCAGAAATTATAAAGCCCCGGCAGTTGTTCAAACCTTTCTTCGGCAAGTAAACTTATCCCGGGGAAATATCCGGAAATAGATTCAATCCCCAAAACTATCAGAATTTAGGTGTGTTATTGCTAAAAACATTAAACAGTAAATCCCGGGCCCTGAAAAGCTGGGCCTTTACGGTTCCTATAGGAAGGTCCAGCTCTTTGGCAATCTCATCATAGGAATATTCCTTGAAATATCTAAGTTCGATCAGTTTCCTGTACCTTGGTTTTAGTTTTGACACTATATCCTTCATCATCTTAATCTTTTGATGATTAATCATTGCTTCTTCAGGATCCATGGAATCACACTGAATATGATGAGAGGGATCATCTTTATCTTCACTCTGGCTTTCAAAAGATAACGGTGTGCTTTTCTTCTTGCGCATAAAATCAATACAATTGTTTGTAGCAATTTTAAAAAGCCATGTGCTGAAGGCAAAGTTTGGTGCATACTGGTTTATGCTTTTAAAAGCTTTGCCAAATGCTTCAATAGTTAAATCTTCAGCGTCACTTGGATTATTAACCATCTTCAGCAGCATAAAATATATTGCATCCCGATAGCGCTCAAGAAGCTCGGCATAAGATTTTTGATCACCTTTTGTAGCTTTCAGGACCAACTCATAATCATGCTGCGCCTTTTCAGAAAGATTCTGGCTTATCTCCATCTACTTCTCTTTTGAAAAATTAAATTACTTGCCACACAGAAGGTATTAAACAGGAAAATGAAAATATCAAAGATAGGCGAAAATAGTAATAAATTTTTTTCATTCAAACGGTTCATTCCTGAATTTAAAATTAAAACACTTGTGGTCAAACGTATTAAAAACAGACCAATTATGTATAATATATATACCTGGCTAAATATCAGCATAATAAAAGAGATGTAAAAAAGAAGTCTGCTGATCATCTCCATCCCGAGCAAAAACCGGGTTGACCGTGAATAATGCATACCGGTTGTCAGATGCCTTCTCTTTTGCCCGTACCATTCGGCCCAGCTTTCAGGGGGGACTGAACAGGTATGGGCAAGATGAGAAAACTCAACTTCGGTATTCTCCTTTGAGGCGACCTGGTTAATAAAAAGGTCATCATCTCCCGATTCCAGCTTGAGATGCGAGGCAAAACCCTTATTTTCAAAAAAAAGAGAACGTTTATATGCAAGGTTTCTCCCTACTCCCATATAGGGAAACCCGGCAAGCGCAAATGATAAATATTGCAAGGCGATGAAAAATGTATCAAACCTTAATAACTTATTTAATAATCCTGGTTTTCTTTCATAGCTTCCATACCCGAGAACAATTTCATTTGGAGGCACAAAATGTTTTTGCATTTGTGATATCCAGAGCGGACTGGAGGGACGGCAATCAGCATCGGTAAGTAATAAATACTCATATAATGCCGATTTTATTCCTATAGTAAGTGCAAGTTTTTTACCGTGGGTGAATTTAACATCTTTCTTAAGTATGGTGGATCTCAGATTACTATATTTCTCTTTAAGCCGGGCAAGAACCTCCTCTGTATGATCTTCAGAACAATCATTAACAACAATTACCTCATAATCCGGGTAATCCTGCTCAAGGATGTAAGGAAGGTTATTCTCAAGATTATTTGCTTCATTCCTGGCACAGATAATGACAGACACCGGTTTCCCCGAACTTACTATAGTATCACTGTACCTGTGGATAGTTAACCGCAGGAAGAAGTACAAATAGTAAAACATCTGTACTGTAAAGGATAATAAAAAAATTCCGGCAACAACTATCCAGTAAATACCTGTCTGATCGATTTCAAAACTCACATCTGATTATTAAAAGGAATTGCAATTTTAATTAAGTTTTTAAACTTTATCAAATCAATAACAAACTATTCCAATAATGAAGTGTCAGATAATAATATTTGAACAATTGATTATCTTTGGTATTTATTTGAGCACCTTCCAGCTACATAATTACTGCTCAGCGTGTTATAATATTACAGCCAGGGTATTTACTTTCAAACTATGAATTACCAATGATTTTTTCTTTTCTTTTTTTGTCTGTTGTATACAAAATAATAATCCTCCTCTTAATCCATAGTCAGTTAGCAACTTACTCTTGCAAATAAATTTTCCATGCCTGCATTTTCAAAATTTTGAGCAGTATATTATTTTTTAAATATAATCCGATAACCGATGTTTTTTAAACTTGAAGTCAATGACCCGCATTCCAAAGCGAGAAAAGGAATTATATCCACTTGCAGCGGAAAAATAGAAACCCCTGCATTTATGCCGGTGGGAACAGCCGGAAGTGTAAAGGGGATCAGTAAATATGAACTGGAAAATAAAATAAAAGCCAGCATTATCCTGGCAAATACCTATCACCTCTATTTACGTCCCGGACTGGATACCATTCATAAGGCCGGCGGACTTCATAAATTCATAGGGTGGGAAAAACCTATATTGACCGACAGTGGCGGGTACCAGGTGCATTCACTTGCTGATAACAGAAAACTTTCCGAAGAAGGCGCCCTGTTCAGGTCACATATTGATGGGTCAAAACATAAATTCACTCCTGAGAATGTAATAGATATTCAACGAACCATAGGAGCTGATATAATAATGGCTTTTGATGAATGCACACCATGGCCATGTGATTACACATATGCGGAAAAATCGATGAATCTAACCCACAGATGGCTTGAAAGAGGCTGGAAGAGATTTCAGGAAACAGAAAGTGTTTACGACAAGAAGCAATTCCTTTTTCCCATAGTACAGGGAAGCGTTTACAGTAATCTGAGAAAAAATTCGGCCGAATATATAAGCAATTTAGATGCTGACGGAAATGCTATCGGTGGACTTTCAGTGGGGGAACCGGCAGAGATAATGTATGAGATGGTTGATGAGGTGAATAAAATATTGCCAGAATCAAAACCACGATATCTTATGGGAGTGGGGACACCTGCCAATATACTGGAATGCATCTCACTTGGAGTAGATATGTTTGATTGCGTCATGCCTACAAGAAATGGCAGAAATGGTGGCATCTTCACATCGGAAGGTATTATCAATATAAAGAACCTTAAATGGAAAAATGATTTCTCGCCAATCGACCCGGCAGGAACAATTGATACGGGAACACAATATTCAAAAGCCTATTTACGTCATTTAATAGTTTCGGGCGAAATTCTTGGATCCGTCATTGCCAGCATTCAGAATCTCGAATTTTACACATCCCTTCTGGCCAGGGCCAGGGAAGAGATTTCCAGGGGGAATTTCCATGCGTGGAAAAATTTAACTATACCGCGTATAAGCAGAAAGTTATGAATAAAGCCGGGCTTACAATACTGGACCGTTATATAATAAAAAAATTCCTGGGGACTTTTTTTTATTCTATACTTCTTATTGTCAGTATTGCAGTGATTTTTGATTTGGCCGAAAAACTGGATAACTTTATGGAGAAAGAAGCTCCCTGGAGAGCAGTCGTTTTTGATTATTATATGAATTTTATCCCCTATTTCGCCATACTTTTCAGTCCCCTCTTCACCTTTATTTCAGTTATATTTTTCACCTCAAAAATGGCTTATAACACTGAGATTATAGCGATCTTGAGCAGTGGAGTAAGTTTCAGGCGACTATTACGTCCATATTTCATCGGAGCCTTTATAATAGCAATTTTTGCTTTCCTGATGAGCGACATGGTTCTGCCCCGCTCAAATGAAAAAAGACTTGAATTTGAAGAACAATATTACCGGAGGCAACCCCCCAGGACAAATCTCAGGGATGTTCATAAGCAGATAATGCCAAATCTTTATATCTATTTTTCAAACTTCAGCCATTCTTCCAATATCGCTTATCATTTTTCTATTGAAAAATTCGAAGATAACAAACTGGTATCAAAAATTACATCAGACTATGCAAGCTACGATACAACAACCAATAAATGGACACTGAGGCAATACATTAAAAGAGATTTTGATGGAAACGGGCAAAGTATCAACAGAGGATCAAGCCTGGATACCACTTTGAATGTACATCCCTCTGAATTCAGCCGCCGGGAAAGTATAGTAGAAACAATGAGCCTTAAACAACTGGATGAATTCATTGATCTGCAGCGTATGCAGGGAGCAGATAACATAGATTATTATCTTATTGAACGCTACAACCGCATATCATTTCCCTTTTCCACATTTATCCTTACCCTTATAGGGATGTCATTGTCGTCAAAAAAGGTGCGCGGAGGTATTGGTCTTCATATCGGACTTGGACTGCTGCTCAGTTTTTCATATATACTTTTTATGCGCTTCAGTACAATGTTTGCAATCAGCGGACTATTAAGTCCTTTTGTTGCAGTATGGATACCAAATGTAGTTTATGCCGGAATCGCCTATTTTTTGTACAGGTTAGCACCCAAATAGGCTTTGGACCACAACAATAATTGCTATAGAGGTTTTTTCTTATACACAACAATAATGCAGGCAGGGTCCCATATTATTTTTCTTTGGTTTCAGATTAGTAATCAGATTACTAATCAACCTGCAAATAACATAATCTTTTGAAAACTTTTTTAATAAAATTTGATTTCGTAATGTTGTATCCGAAATAAATAATGATTTAGTCCGAATGGACCATTAAATTTTTGCCGGAAACTGTCAATTAATGTTAATAACTTAATAATTTATATATGGGATTAAAAAGAAAAATCCTTGAATTGCACAAGAAAAGGGAGAAAGCCCTGAAAGGAGGAGGCGATAAGGCTATCGAAAAACAAACAGCCATGGGGAAAATGACTGCCCGTGAACGTGTTATTTCCCTGTGCGATCCGGATTCATTCCACGAATACGATCTTTTCGTTGAGCATGAAGCCCGGGATTTTGATATGGATAAAAAAATTCTGCATGGCGACGGCGTGATAATCGGAACAGGTACAATCTATGGTGCCCCGGTCTGTCTGTTTGCACAGGATTTTACTGTCGCCGGCGGCTCACTGGGAATGATGCATGCCCGCAAAATCACCAAGATTATGGATCATGCCCTTAAAATGAAGGTGCCCCTGATAGGTATAAATGATTCCGGGGGAGCCAGGATACAGGAAGGTGTAAATTCACTGGCCGGTTATGGAGAAATATTTTTCAGAAACACGCTTTCCTCGGGTGTCATACCTCAAATATCAGTAATTCTGGGGCCTTGCGCCGGGGGAGCAGTTTATTCTCCCGCTCTTACGGATTATGTTTTCGTGGTGGATAAAATATCAAAAATGTTTATCACGGGCCCGGAAGTTATACGGACTGTTTTGGGAGAGGAAATTTCAATGGAAGACCTTGGGGGTGCACGTGTGCATAGTGAAATTACAGGAAATGCACACTTTTTTGCAAAAAGTGAGGCCGAATGTTTTGAGCAGATAAAAAAACTTATCTCTTTCATTCCATGGAATAATACTAAGAAAGCGAGAAAATTTGAGCCCAAAGAACCAAAGCCTGAATATAAAATCTCTGAAATTGTTCCCGGTGATCCTCGTCAGCCTTATGACGTAAGAGATGTTATCAAAGCAGTTGTGGATGATTCAGATTTCTTTGAAATCCAGGAATTATGGGCAGCCAATATAGTAATTGGCTATGGCAGGATGAATGGAGATACCATTGGATTTGTGGCAAACCAGCCTCTTGTTCTGGCCGGGGTTCTTGATGTTGATTCTTCCGACAAAGCTGCAAGGTTCATACGCTATTGTAATGCTTTCAATATTCCAATTATTACACTTGTTGACCTTCCCGGCTATCTTCCGGGTATTGACCAGGAACATGCAGGTGTAATAAGGCATGGTGCCAAACTTCTATACGCCTACAGCGAAGCTACGGTTCCCAAGATGACTGTCATTCTCAGGAAAGCCTACGGGGGTGGCTATATAGCTATGAGCTCCAGGCATTTGCGGGCTGATTTCGTATTTGCATGGCCAACTGCTGAAATAGCCGTTATGGGACCCGAAGGTGCTGCAAACATAATTTTTCGAAAAGAAATTATGGAAGCCGAAGATCCGGATAAAATGCGAAAACAAAAGGTTAAGGAGTATAAGGATAAATTTGCCAATCCATATGTTGCAGCAGCACGTGGATATGTTGATTCTGTAATTGAACCCGAGGAGACCAGGAAGCTGCTTCTTCATGCAATTGAAGTATCCGATAATAAATCGGTATTCTTACCGCAGAAGAAACATGGAATTCCTCCATTCTGAAAATATTAAACTAATACCGGGCGGGCCTGTATCTACCAATGCAGGCCCGCAAATATTCAGGGCACAACGGGTAATATTCTTTCCGGTTAAATATTATAAGTTTATTAAAAATGGAAAAAAGCGATTGTGAAGATAAGAAAATAAGGTGCAAGTCTCTTTTTATCGACGGCACTAAATACAGGACCACCCTGAACAAAAAGTATGAAAAAAGAAAACCATGGTCCAAACTTGAGAAAAATAAGATTATATCGGTTATTCCGGGCACCATACTTAAAATTTATGTGACTGAGGGACAGTGTGTTAAGAAAGGTGACAATCTTATTGTCCTGGAAGCTATGAAGATGCTGAATCTTATTAAAAGTCCACTGGAAGGGATTATTAAATCCATTAAACTTAAAGAGGGCGAAAAAGTGTCGAAAGGAAAACTTATGATTGAAATAGGTTATACCTGAATTATTTACTGATGATTAGATTTATCTTTAATTTTTAAAGAATTCCCTCCCAAATAAACAATCCGGGAAATTCATCTTTCAGGGGTTTTAAATCAACTTTTTCTTTATATAAACCATAAACAGCCGAACCGCTGCCTGTCATCGACGAATAAAAAGCTCCCGCAGACAGCATCTTTTTCTTTATATGGCAAATCTCCGGGTATTTTTCAAATATTACATGTTCAAAATCATTTACAATCTCATCCTGCCAATTTACAGGATCTTTTTTTATAACATCCTCAAGTGATTCGGCATGCTCATGGATATTCACTTCCTTGTATGCCAGGGCAGTATTTATATTAATCCTTGGACTGACAATGATGATGTGAATACCGGCAAGATCAACTTTAACCTCCTTAAAAACATTACCCCGCCCCACTGCTAAAACAGGTTTGTTATATAAAAAAAAGGGGCAGTCACTCCCGATTCTTCCTGCAACTTCGGCAAGCCTTGAAACTGGTATATTAAGATTAAACAAATCATTCAATGCCATCAGTACAAAAGCGGCGTTTGAAGATCCGCCCCCTAATCCTGCACCGGAGGGAATGATCTTATGTAAATGAATTTTAACTTTGGGAATTGACATGATCTTGCTCAGCTCATGCCATGCGCGAACACAAAGGTTGTCAGACGGGTCGGTATCAACCTGATCTCCGGTATTCACAAAACAATCCTCACCCCTGTCATTATTTGATAAAGGTATGACCTCAAGTATATCAGTCAGGTAAACCGGATAAAAAACAGTCTCAATATCATGGTAACCGTCCTTTCTTTTTCCGGTTACCTGCAAGCCTATATTTATTTTGGCATTGGGAAAATAAATCATTATCAATTTTGTTTTGAACAAATTTAACTTATTTTTCAACAACATATTGTTAAAAAAGAAAGTGGGATATAGTTTCAACAGCCCGGGGTTATTTTTAACTTTGAGCCGCCTGAGACAAAATGAAATAATATATTATGGATAAAACAGCAAGGACTAAATATAAACAGTTAACACCGTTACCGGAATATGGTAAGATTCCTCCTCAGGCACTTGAACTGGAGGAAACCGTGCTTGGTGCAATAATGCTCGAAAAGGATGCCGTTATTGCAATACTTGATCTGTTGCAACCAGAAAGCTTCTATAAAGAATCACATCAAAAGATCTATGCGGCAATAATGAAGCTGTCTATGGAAGAAAAACCTATAGATATCTTGACAGTAACCGAAGAATTACGGAGGCAAAAGGAGATTGATTCTGTAGGGGGGGCTTTTTATATTACCCAGCTCACCAGCAGGGTTTCGTCTGCTGCTCATATAGAATACCATGCGAGAATAATTGCACAGAAATTTATCCAGCGTGAATTAATAAGAATTTCAACCGAAATCCAGAACCGTGCTTATGATGAAGCAAGTGATGTGGATGATCTCCTTGATTTCTCAGAAACAGAATTATTCAATATTGCCGAAGGAAATATTAAAAAAGAAACCGTAAAGATCAACGTCCTCATAAACGAAGCGATAAATCAAATTGAGGAGGCAAGCAAAAGAGAAGATAATTTAAGCGGAATTCCGAGCGGATTTACAAAGATTGACCGGATAACCTCAGGATGGCAAAAATCTGACCTGGTTATCATAGCTGCACGTCCATCAATGGGGAAAACAGCATTTATACTGTCAATGACAAGGAATATTGCTGTCGAACACAAGCGGGCAGTAGCTGTCTTCTCCCTGGAGATGTCTTCTATACAGCTGGTTAACCGATTAATAGTAAGTGAAACCAAACTCCCTTCAGACAGGATCAGGAACGGGAAATTACATGATTATGAATGGGAACAACTGGAAATTAAAATAAAAAATTTTGCTGATGCTCCGATTTTCATTGACGATACTCCGGCAATATCAATATATGAGCTGAGGGCCAAGTGCAGAAGACTTAAAAGACAACATAACATCGAACTTATAATTATTGACTATCTGCAACTGATGACCGGAACATCTGATACCAGGGGAAACAGGGAACAGGAAGTATCAACTATTTCCCGTTCCCTGAAAGCTATTTCAAAAGAACTTAATGTTCCCGTGATTGCACTTTCCCAGTTAAACAGGGCTGTGGAAACCAGAGGCGGAACAAAGAGGCCTCAACTATCAGACCTCAGGGAATCAGGAGCCATTGAACAGGATGCTGACATGGTCCTGTTTATTCACAGGCCCGAATACTACGGATTTTATGAAGATGAAGACGGCAACTCCAACATTGGTATTGCAGAGATAATTATTGCTAAACACAGAAACGGACCTATTGGCGATGTTAAACTTAAATTTCAATCTGAGTCTGCCAATTTTGCAGAGCTTGAGGATGAGCTCAAACCCATAAGTGAAGATGATCTGTCTATAACACTTGGTTCGAAGATGAATGATGAAAGTGAGTTCTCCGGGGGATTCAAAAAAGGTGGTAACAGTAATTTTGAAAACGAGCCTCCCCCCTTTTAATTTGCAAGCTTGTTGAATTGGCTTCACCGGTTCAAATTATATGCAGGCATCTTTACAGGGATTTAAATCTCTATGAATATGTTTGTATCTTTGCATTTTAAAAAAATAATATGCTAACCTGTAAAAAGAAGATTCCGGTAATTTTTTTTGAATCCCAAATGAACTTGCTTAGCCTTAAAAACAACCATTCAATTTAATAGATGATAAGTTTTAAAGATTTTGGTTTCCACCCATCCATTCAGGAAAGCATAGAAGCTATGGGCTTTTCCGAGCCTACACCTGTTCAGGTCAAAACAATTCCTGTTATTCTGGAGAATAAAGATCTTATAGCCTGTGCCCAGACCGGAACCGGTAAAACCGCAGCCTTTCTGCTTCCGGTACTTCAAAAGATTGTAGAAAATAAGGATTCGAAAGGCACCAAATTACTGGTGGTAGTTCCTACCAGGGAACTGGCCCTGCAAATAGACCAGCATCTTCAGGGATTCTCTTATTTTGTTCCGGTAAGCTCAGTAGCAGTATATGGAGGAGGAGATGGAGAAACATGGGATCAGCAAAAATCAGCAATTGCCTCAGGAGTCGATATCATCATTGCTACTCCGGGAAGATTGATTTCCCTTATAAATCTGGATTATTTAAGATCAGAAAACTTGCAAACACTGGTGCTGGACGAGGCAGACCGGATGCTTGATATGGGATTTCATGATGACATCGTGAAAATTATAAATGCTCTCCCCACGAAACGTCAGACATTAATGTTTTCGGCAACAATGCCTCCAAAAATAAGGCAACTGACTAAAAAAATACTCACAAATCCGGTGGAAATTAATATCTCCATAGCAAAGCCGGCCGAGGGTGTTTTACAGGGTGCATATCTTGTTCATGATGATCAGAAGCCTGCGCTTATAATGGATTTGCTTCATGATAAACCTGAGCTTAAAAGTATACTTATTTTCTCGGCAACAAAGAAAAATGTAAAAATACTGCATAAACAGCTTAAAAAAGATGGATTCTCATGTGGAGCAATCCATTCAGATCTGGAACAGCATGAACGAATTTCTGTCTTAAACGATTTCAAGAACAGAAAAATACAAATACTTGTGGCAACCGATATTGTATCACGTGGTATTGATATAGACAATATAGATCTGGTGATAAATTATGATGTGCCGGCAGATGCTGAAGATTATGTACACAGGGTAGGCCGTACTGCAAGAGCTGCATCGACCGGGGTAGCTTTGACATTTATCAACAGCAAAGACGTCAGGAGCTTTCAGAATATAGAAACTCTAATCAAAAGTGAAATCCATAAATTACCACTGCCTGTGCATCTGGGCGAGGGCCCTGAATACATAATCTCAAGGAGCTACGGGCCAAATAAATCTTACAGAAAAGATAAACAAAAAGGAAAGCAAGGAAAGTACAGATCGTAAAAAAACTTCGCCAATATTTCTCTAAATGGCAGTTTTTGGTCTGCAAGTAATTTCTGAGCACAAGGATGAAACTTAAGTTTATGTTTCATCCTGGATTTGCAAGTATAAATTCCTGCCAGAAAAACTTTGGGTTTTTGCTTCGTTGTATCTGGGGGGACAACCGATGATGGCTGGAGTTGTTAATTATGCCAAATTCTAATAGGATAACATAGGATGCCTAAAAAAGAGTGTAAGAAAAATAAATCCGACAAAAAAGTATCAGATATTGTTAAAGTGAAATATTCATGCTCGAAATGCGGACTTAAGTCTATAAAAGAAAAGGCATTGTGCCGGCCTGTAAAATTAAAGTAAGGAATACTTCGTTAAATGAACCTTTTAATAATGCCTCCGGGGAGAAAAAATTTCAGATTCATCAGGCTCAGGAATACGGCCACGCATCTGTTCAATTTCCCTGAACATTTCCTGTTCCCTGTCAATTAATTCATCCTCATTATCCGCACGTCCCTCGACGTAATTGATAACAGACACTACATTGCCGGATTCTCCATAGAAAATCCACTCCCCATGCATTTGATTTTTATCATAGCTGCCTTTCATTTCTGTCCTGCCACCGGGAGAATAAAAAATAAAATCTCCATGACGCTGGTCATTTTTAAACTCTGATTTGACCCTCACCTTTCCGTTCTCATAATACTGCAACCAGGGACCATTCCTCGAACCGCTCTCATACCAGAAAGACTCTGAAATACGGCCATTTGGATAATAGACAGTGGATTGCCCTTCTTTTACACCCATATTATAGGTTACTGTGCTGATTAAATTATCATTATAAAAAGAGTAGTATTTCCACACACTGTCCTTTTGTTCATCAACATATATACCCATGGCAGCAAGATTACCCCCTTCGTAAAAAAGCTTTGCTTCCGCCCTTTTGCCCAGACTGCAAAAAACCAGGACAGCCAATTTATTACCATTGGGGAAGTACCTTACAAGTTCACCAACAGGATGGTCGTCCCTGAAAGTTCCATGGTACTGTATGTTGCCATTAGGATATTTTCGCTCCCAGTAACCCTGTCGTAAACCATTATCATCGGTATGATTTTTCCGGGTTGAAGATTCCTGGGAACTTAAGGGAAGCAAAAAGATAAAATAAAAGAGACAAGTAAATAAGCTGAATTTCATACAACAAGTTTTAAAAAAAAAAGCAGTCACTAAACAGACCCGGGGGACAAAGATAAGTTCATTTTTTAAATAATAATTCTGAGAATTTATATTTTGCTTTGGAAGCTAAATGAAAAAACCTGGTTTCACCTGACAAAAAGGCTGATCCTGAAAAAAAAGGGCCGCCCTTTAACGGACAGCCCTCTGATTATGGAGTTATTTACGGGTGTCATTTCACCTCTTCGAAATCAACGTCAGTCACATCATCATCATCACTCTTCTTTTCGGACTTTGAAGAATCTCCGGATGGCCCCTGATCCTGACCCGGCTGGCCCCCTTCCTGAGCCTGGCTTGCTTTATACATCTCCTCTGAAGCTGTTTGCCATACCGTGTTAAGCTCAGCAGTTGCCTTATCAAGCGCTTCAAGATCCTGATTTTTATGTGCCTCCTTTAATTTGACAAGCGCCTCTTCAATAGGTGTTTTCTTATCAGCAGGCAGTTTGTCGCCAAATTCCTTCAATTGCTTCTCAGTCTGGAAAATAAGGCTGTCAGCCGCGTTCATCTTATCGGTAGTCTCTTTTACCTTTTTATCCTCCTCCTCATGAATCTTGGCTTCCTCACGCATCTTTTTTATTTCCTCTTCACTTAAACCTGAAGAAGCTTCAATTCTTATACTTTGCTGTTTGTTTGTGCCTTTGTCTTTTGCAGATACATTAAGTATACCATTGGCATCAATGTCAAAAGTAACCTCAATCTGCGGCACACCCCTTGGTGCCGGGGGTATACCGTCAAGGTGAAATCTTCCGATGGTCTTATTACCGGATGCAACAGGCCGCTCACCCTGAAGGACATGGATTTCAACTGATGGCTGGTTATCAGCAGCAGTGGTAAAAGTCTCAGTCTTCTTGGTTGGTATTGTAGTGTTTGATTCAATGAGTTTTGTCATTACGCCTCCCATTGTTTCAATGCCCAGCGACAGGGGGGTTACATCAAGCAATAGCACATCCTTAACCTCACCGGTAAGAACACCACCCTGTATGGCTGCTCCTATTGCTACAACTTCGTCCGGATTAACTCCCTTGGATGGGGTCTTTCCGAAAAAATTCTCTACAACCTTTTGTATGGCAGGAATACGTGTTGACCCGCCCACAAGAATCACTTCATTAATTTCAGAAGCAGACAAACCGCTGTCTTTAAGAGCTTTTTTGCATGGTTCTATTGTTGCCTGTATAAGTTCATCACTAAGTTTTTCAAAATGGGATCTTGTAAGAGTCTTCACCAGGTGTTTAGGTATACCGTCTATAGGCATTATATAAGGGAGATTGATCTCCGTGCTGGTTGAACTGGAAAGCTCGACTTTTGCTTTCTCTGCAGCCTCTTTAAGTCGCTGTAGCGCCATTGGGTCTCTTTTCAGATCAACACCCTCATCCTTCTTGAATTCTTGAGCCAGCCAGTCAATTATCACCTGATCAAAATCATCACCACCAAGATGCGTATCACCATTTGTTGATTTAACCTCAAATACACCGTCACCAAGCTCAAGAATTGAAATATCAAATGTTCCTCCACCAAGGTCATATACAGCAATTTTCAGATCCTGTGATTTTTTATCAAGGCCATACGCCAGGGCTGCGGCTGTTGGTTCGTTAATAATTCTTTTAACCGTTAGTCCTGCAATCTCACCGGCCTCCTTGGTGGCCTGCCTCTGTGAATCACTAAAATAAGCAGGTACTGTTATCACTGCCTCACTAACCTCCTGCCCGATATAATCCTCTGCAGTTTTCTTCATTTTTTGCAGAACCATGGCAGAGATTTCCTGAGGTGAATAGTTACGATCACCCACAGATACCCTTGGAGTATTATTATCGCCCTTAATGATCTTGTAGGACACCCGCTCGATCTCTTTGGAGATCTTCTCATAAGGCTCACCCATAAGGCGTTTAATGGAAGATATTGTCCTTTCAGGATTGGTTATGGCCTGTCTTTTGGCAGGATCTCCAACTTTTCTTTCTCCATTATCAATAAAAGCCACAATGGAAGGAGTTGTTCTTTTTCCTTCACTATTAGGTATAACAACAGGTTCGCTAGCTTCCATTACCGAAACGCAACTGTTGGTTGTACCCAGATCTATTCCAATTATTTTACCCATGATATTATTTCTGTTTTGAATTTAATTTTGATCTATGCCTAATCAATGATTGTGCCATAAAGAAATAATCCAAAGATCATGTAAGAATGACACATTTAGTATACCCTGCCTCTGCATTAATTTATGACAAAAAGACATAATGACAGTGTGTGGGCCGATTTTGAACTCATTGCCGCAGGTCATAATAATATTGGCGTAAATTGATGCCGGGTTGTTGCGATTTAACCAAAATTCATGTAGGTTTGCTTAGTCAAATATTAAAAAATTCCAATGTCAGTTAATATAAGTTCCAAAATAAAGAAAGTTACAACTCATGTTCTGCATGAGATGAAACTCAGGGGAGAAAAAATCGCTATGATTACCGCTTATGACTATTCCATGGCCAGGATTATTGATTCAACAGGTATAGACATAGTACTTGTAGGTGACTCAGCATCAAATGTTATGGCCGGTAATGAATCAACCCTGCCCATTACACTTGACCAGATGATATACCATGCCACATCGGTTGTCAAAGCAATAGACCGGGCTCTCGTTGTAGTTGATATGCCATTCGGCACCTATCAGGGTAATTCTAAAGAAGCACTATGCTCAGCTATTCGAATAATGAAAGAAACTGGTGCTCATGCAATCAAAATGGAGGGGGGTGCAGAGATAATTGAATCCGTAAACCGAATATTGTCTGCAGGTATTCCGGTTATGGGTCACCTGGGATTGATGCCCCAGTCAATCCATAAATTTGGAACCTATGTTGTCAGAGCGACCAAAGATGATGAAGCAGCGAAATTGTTAAAGGATGCCCATCTGCTTGAACAGGCAGGTTGCTTTGCTGTAGTCCTGGAAAAAATACCTGCAAAACTGGCAGAAAAAGTTGCGTCAGCAGTAAGGATTCCTGTAATAGGTATCGGAGCCGGAGCGGAAGTTGACGGACAGGTACTTGTTCTTCATGACATGCTGGGCATCAACCAGGATTTTTCTCCCAGGTTCCTCAGACGTTATCATAATCTTTACGAGGAAATAAAAGGAGCTGTGCAGAATTATACCAATGATATTAAAAACAAGGACTTTCCCAACGAAAGAGAGCAATACTAAGCTATGATCCGGGATTATGTATTCTCCGTTAATAATTTACGAAGACAACCATATTATTTCTGTTAATAAACAGCCATCAGAACTGGTCCAGGGAGACAGGACCGGCGACTCTTCCATGCAGGAGAACCTGAAAAGCTGGCTAAAGCATAAGTACAAAAAGCCCGGAAACGTATTTCTCGGGGTAATTCACCGGCTTGACAGGCCGGTGAGCGGAGTTGTCCTGTTTGCAAAAACCAGCAAAGCCCTTGCAAGAATGAACAATCTTTTTAAGGCAGGAGAAGTAAAAAAGACCTATTGGGCTATTGTCAAAAAAAGACCCGAGAAAACATCAGATACTCTTATTCATTATATCAGGAAGAATCAGAGTCAAAACAAATCTTATATTGTTGATGCGCCGGTAAAAGATTCCAAAGAAGCAATTTTGAATTATGAAATAATATATGAATTTAAAAACTATTATCTCCTGGAAATAGACCTAAAAACGGGCAGGCATCACCAGATACGCTGCCAGCTTGCAAAAATTGGCAGCCCGGTTTTAGGAGATCTGAAATACGGGTTTCCCCGTTCTCTCGATAACGGAGGAATAGGGCTGCATGCAAGAATGATTTCTTTTGACCACCCGGTTTCAAAAGCACAAATTATTATCAAAGCAGATCCATCCGGACACAAATTATGGGATACATTTACCCGAATGATATACAGATGATTGGTGGGAACATAAATAAATAAAGGCCGGTCCAATGACCTGGTAACAAAAAAAACAATTATCAATCTAAAATGAAAAACAAGGTCCTTATTGCAGGAGACAATCTGAAGTCACTTACTGTTTTAAGAAAAATACTTGAACTATTCACAAATGAATTTGAAGTAATAGAAGTAATAACAGAGTACAACCTGGAAAAGATTACAACCGTCCTTTCAGAGAATATCACCGATATAATTATTTTGAGTTATAACTCTCCTTCTGACACTGGAATTAAGGCCCTTGAAACCCTTAAAAGCAATACACTGACAAACACCATTCCGGTTTTAATAGTCACTGAATTCGTTTCCTCAGAAGTCCAGCAGGCTATAACTGCGGGTGCAGATGATTTTATAAAAAACCCTGTTGAAAGAATAGAATTACTTGTCCGGATCAAGTACCTTATCCAGCGAAGCCGCCTTTACAAGGAAAACATCAGGCAATCATCAGAGCTGAAAAAGCTTTCCCTGATAGCTAACAAATCTCAAAACTCAGTCCTTATAACCACTACCAGTGGGGAGATAGAGTGGGTAAACAACGGATTTGAAAAGCTTTACGAGTACTCACTTGAGGAATTTAAAAGATATTACGGCACTTATCTTCCGGAAATATCGCCTGAATTTTCGAGAGCATTGAAAAAATGCAAAAAAAATGGTAAATGGGTGGTTTATGAAAATTTCTGGACAACAAGATCGGGAAATAAAAAATGGATACAGACCTCCCTTACTCCGATAATAGATAACCATGGTGAATTATCCAGTTTTATTGCAGTTGAAACAGATATAACCCAATTAAAACTGACACAGGAGAGATTGCTTGAAATGAATCAGGATCTTGTAGATCTAACAGTTAACCTTGAGCAGATAAACCTGAAACTTGAAGAACATCAAAAAGAAGTTAGCAGGCAAAAAAAACTGGCAGACGATCAAAAAAAACTGGCAGATGATCTTCTGATGAATATTTTTCCATATGAAATTGCTGAACAACTTAAAGAAAAGGGGTACGCCATGCCCAAACACTACAGGCTCGTTTCGATTATGTTTACAGACTTTGCGGGGTTTACCAAGCTGTCGGATCAATTGAGTATCCATGATCTTATTAAGGAGCTAAGCATGTATTTTGAAAAATTTGACTCAATTGCCCAAAAGCATTATATTGAAAAAATTAAAACTATTGGCGATTCATATATGTGTGCCGGTGGACTGCCCCTGAGAAACCACAGTAACCCTATAGATATAGTTCTTGCAGCCCTGGAAATACAGAAGTTCGTAAAAGAAGCCAACAAGATTAAGCTGAAAAATAACCAGCCAAAATGGGAAATAAGACTTGGCATACATACCGGAGAAGTCATAGCCGGAGTAATAGGAACAAGCAAAATGGCTTATGACATCTGGGGCGATGCAGTTAATACTGCAAGCAGAATGGAAACCAACGGCCAGGTCAATAAAATAAATATCTCTGGCAGCACCTACAAGTACGTTTACCCTTATTTCGATTGTACCTACAGGGGCAAGATTGAAGCCCGGAACAAGGGTCAGATTGACATGTATTTTCTTGAAAGGCTTAAAAAAGAATATTCCGCCGATAAGGAAGGTGTTTTCCCAAACAGCCTTTTCACAACATTGCTGTCAGAATTTTAAATATTTACACAACATTGAAAAACAAGTTAATAAAACTCACCGATCAATCACTTTTTTTTGCTTTTGCTAATATTGAACCACCACCCGGATAATTAGAGGCCAATAATATTTATATATACGCAAAAAAATAATATTTTTGAGCCTGATATTACCAAAGCATAAAATGCAAATTACAAACAATGTCCTTATATGAGGAGTTTCCGTATCTTTGTATTTCTCCCTGTTATATTGTTTGCGTGTAAAACAACGCATTATACTCCGTCGGCCCCTACTGCTACGCGGACTGAATACATAGATCGATTCAGTGATCTTGCCATAAGGGAAATGAGGCGCACAGGAATTCCTGCCAGTATAAAAATGGCCCAGGCCATCCTTGAATCCGGAGATGGTAACAGCAGGCTTGCACAACGCGGGAATAACCATTTTGGCATTAAATGCCATGACTGGACAGGCAGGAAAATATATCACGATGATGATCAGCGCAATGAATGTTTCAGAAGATATTCCCATCCTGATGAGTCTTTCTATGATCATAGTGATTTCCTCACCGGACGTGCAAGATATGCTAATCTTTTTAAACTCGATCCCCACGATTACAAGTCATGGGCAAAGGGATTGAAAGCAGCGGGTTATGCCACCAATCCGAATTATGACAGGATCCTTATAAGGATCATCGAGGAAAATGAGCTTTATAAGCTGGACAGGGGGGTCAGACCAGAACCGGGAGCAGGAATATCAGAAAGGCAGGTCTCCCGTGATCCAGAACCTTCAACTTCTGCGCCCGGAAGGAAGGTAATGAAAAGAAACAGGATAAATTACATCACAGCCAAAGAAGGGGATACTTACGAGAGTATTACAAAAGAGATGGAGCTTATGCCCTGGGAACTATCCAGATATAATGACATTCCATCAGGAGCAAATATAAATCCCGGAGATATCATATACCTTCAGCCAAAACGCAGAAGAGCAGAAAGAGGATCCGAAATTCATATAGTATCCCCGGGGGAGACCATTCATGATATATCCCAACTATATGGTATCAGGATGAGACGACTGCTCCGGAGAAATCATATGGAAGAGGGGCAGCAACCTTCTCCCGGAGATACAATTTATTTGCGAAGAGACAGTAAAAATTTGGATCGGCAGGGTTTCGGGCCTGAATACGACCTGTAGATGTTTTTTTACCTGAAAAAAGCCGGTCTCATCGTCCTGAAACCCCGCAAAAAATCGGTGCAGGACATCACTTTTTTGCCTTCAGCCTGAATTGTTTTAAGAACAACTATTCCCTCGCCTGCAGCAATTTGAATATTTTCGGTTGAATCCACTACCTTACCCGGAGGATAACTATGTGAACCTGAAATTTTATCAACCTCAAAAACCTTTAAATTTATTGTTCTGCCGTTGATAACCATTTTGGTCCACGCAGCCGGATAAGGACTCAGTCCGCGCACAAAATCATATATCTTTTCAGCCGGTAATGACCAGTTGATGCGGCAGTCATTTTTTGAAATTTTTGGAGCTGCCGAAAGTTCAGGCGGCAGCTCCATCTGATCCTGAGAAATTGGTTTTACTTTTCCTTTTGTCATAGCTTCAACAGTCTTGAGAAGAAGTCCGGCACCAGTAAGCATCAATTTATCATGCAGACTGCCGGCAGTTTCATTATAAGCAATTCCTGTTTTTTCCTGCAACAATATTTTCCCTTTGTCTATCTCTTTCTCTATAAGAAAGGTTGTTACGCCGGTAATTTTTTCACCATTTATTATTGCATGATTAATTGGTGCTGCTCCCCGGTATAAAGGCAAAAGAGATGCATGCAGATTTACAGTGCCCATTGGCGGAATGCTCCACACTTTCTCCGGCAGCATTCTAAAAGCAACTACTATAAAGAGATCGGCGGATAACTTTCGGAGCACATTGGCAAAATCATCATCTTTCAGGTTGGAAGGTTGCAGTACAGCAATATCGTTGGCAATAGCAAAGGACTTAACCTCAGACTCCCTGACTTTAAGTCCCCTGCCGGAAGGTTTGTCAGGTGATGTAACAACAGCTTTTACATGATAACCATTATTTATAAGTATTTCCAGTGAGGGAACTGCAAACCGGGGCGTTCCCATAAAAATTATGGTGGGTTTATGTTTGCCCATTTCAGTAATTTAAGATCTTATTTTTCAGGATTTCCCTCTGATTCTTCAGGTCTTACAATATCCAAAAAATGACCCATTTTATCTCTCTTTGTGACCAGGTAGTTATAATTATGTATATTGGTCTTTGATTTCATATGAATGGTTTCAACAATCTCAAGACCGTATCCCTCAAGCCCTTTCCGTTTAAAAGGATTGTTTGCAATCAGCTTGATCTTTCCAACTCCAAGTTCATGAAGTATGTTGGCCCCTACACCAAAATCCCGTTCATCTTCATTAAATCCAAGGTTAATGTTTGCCTGTATGGTATCCATTCCCTCTTCCTGCAATTTATAGGCAGCCATCTTATTGAATAATCCAATACCCCTGCCTTCCTGGTTAAGATAAACAATAACACCCTTGCCTTCCTTTTGCACCATTTTCATCGCCTCATGTAACTGGTTGCCACAATCACAACGCAGACTCCCGAAAATATCACCGGTTACACATGATGAGTGAACCCTGACCAGGATGGGATCCTCCCTTTTCCATATACCTTTTATAATAGCAACATGCTCCATCCCATTGGATTTCTGCCTGAAAGGAATAAGATGAAAATCACCATATTTGGTGGGAAATTTCACCTCCACTCCCTTTTCAATTATGCTTTCCTGCCTGAGCCTGAAGGCTATTAGATTTTCAATGGAAATAATCTTGAGATCGAACTGATCGGCTATCCCGATTAAGTCGGGCAACCTGGCCATAGAACCATCGGCATTCATTATTTCCACCAGCACTCCCCCATGCCTTAATCCGGCAAGAACAGAAAGATCAACTGCAGCTTCAGTATGTCCTGCGCGCCTGAGAACGCCTTTACTCTTAGCTTTCAACGGGAATACGTGCCCTGGCCGGGCCAGATCTTCTGATTTGGTTTCAGGATCAACAAGCGCATTAATGGTTTTAGCCCTGTCTGAAGCAGATATTCCTGTAGTACAGCCCTTGCCTATAAGATCAACTGAAACAGTAAAAGCAGTTTCATGCAGAGAAGTATTCTTGCCTACCATTAACTCAAGCTCCAGCTCATTGCAGCGTTCCTCGGGAAGTGCCGCACAAATCAACCCGCGGCCGTGGGTAGCCATAAAATTAACAATTTCAGGAGTTGTAAGCTCTGCAGGAGCAACAAAATCACCTTCATTCTCGCGGTCTTCATCATCAACCACAATAATAATCTTCCCCTTCTTAATATCTTCAATAGCTTCATCTATGGAATTCAGTTTCCTACTGATCCCTTTTTGTTGGTTGCCAGACATTTGTTTTAACTCCTTTCAGAAATTTAATAAACCCCACCAGCAAAGCGAAGTTCATACTTATAAAATGTGTTATAAACCGTAAAATTATAACATGAATTTGGTTTTTTCCTAAAAAATAATCAATAATTGGCAAACTTAAAATAAATATCTGGCCAATAAACAGATACTTAAAAAAAAAATAATTCTCGCTTAATAAAAAACTGGTTATGAATACTCCCCCAAGAAAAAAAGGCCCCAGCCATCTTAATACTTTATGTGAAAAATAACAAAATGAGAGTCCGGGAATAGTTGAGGTAAGGTATTTTGAAAAATGCCTGAGGTTTTGATAATTACCCGCGGCAATCCTGACCTTTCGCCTGAACTCCTCGACAAGACTGTTTGAAACATCCTCGTATACATATGCATTCTCTTCGATAATTGATTTATGATATGATCCAAGAACCTCCATATTCAGATAAAAATCATCCACCAGGAACAGGGGCGGTACATCCGAGTACAATTCCTTTCTCATCGCATAGCAACCACCGAAAGGCCCCATCATCGTTCCCCAGATAACTCCTTCATAATATTTAATTTTCACTTCCCTTGTTATGTATGCATTTTCCGGAAAAGAAATGCCGCAATGCTTTAATCCCTTATGTCTCATATTGGAGTCAACAAGTCCGATCTCCTTGTTTTTAAAATGCTTAACAAGATGAAACAAGGTGTCCGGTTCCAGTTTTACATTAGCATCTGTGATAATAAGTATATCTGCATCAGCTAACCTGGCAAGCTCATTTATTATGGCTGATTTCCCCTGGCGGTTTTTAAAAACCAGATATTTCAGGCAATTATTTGACAGGGACAGTTCTTTAAGGATAATTTCAGTATTATCACTAGAAGCATCTGAGCCTATGAGTATTTCTATTTTGGAACCAGGTAACTTATTGTCAAGAATGCTTTGAACCTTTTCAGACAAAACATTTTGCTCATTGTGCACTGCCATCAAAACGGCTATTCTGGGAAATACCGGTTCATATCCATAGGTTATCACATTTTGTGATTTTCCGGAAGCAAAGAACCTGAGCAAGGCCGGGTATAATAAATAGGTATATACCAGGGCCGAGAATGACAACCAGAAAATAAAAATGGTCATCATATAACATGTTTTTTGTAAAAATCAGTTAACTCTCCTGTGATGGTACTGTTATTAAAATAATTATGTGCTAAATTTTTTGCATTCATACCCAAGCTTTTAGCATAACCCTGATCAGTCAGTAACTGGTCTATGCATCTGATAAAAGCATGTTCGTTATCAGCCAGCAGGATATGCTCGCCATGCTCAGCGGGAATACCCGAAATGGAGAAAGATGTTGCTATTATTGGCTTTCCCATAAACATTGCTTCAATTATCTTAACTCTTATACCGCTTCCGGAAAACAAAGGAACTATAAATATTGAGTTTTGACAGAGAAAATCCTTTGAATTTTCAACTTCACCAATAAAATCAATGCCTTTTTCGGTAAGTTTTCTCACCAGACTGTCTCCCGCATTCCTGCCTGCAACAAAAAATTTCAACCCGGGATATTTATCTTTGACCACAGTCCACACTTTTTCGACAAGCCAGTTAAGTGACTCAATATTTGGCAGCCAGTCCAGTGCACCAATATATTGCAAAAAAATATTATCATTGTGATTTTGTCTGGTTTCGGGAAACTCATTAACCGACATCCCAAAAGGCGTAACTATAGAAGGTTTTTCATTACCCATTGAATTTAATACTTCAAGATCGGTTTCCGTGACAGTTGCAAGAAGATCATATGAATTAATAAAATTCTGCTCATAATTCCTGACCCTTTTTTGCAGTTCATTAAGATAGAATTTCCTGAACCTGCTTTTCTCCCTTTTCTTATAAGTACCCCAAATTATATGTTCAACATTATGGGCCCTGTATGAAATTCCCGCAACAGTATTCTCCCGTATTGTTTCAACATAGGGTAACAGGTATAATCCTTCCAACTGAACAATATCATATGCTTCTTCCCTCAGCATCCCGGCAAGAGCAAGGCGAAACCTGCTGTTATCATAAAGGCCTGCATTATAGGGAATTGAGGAGAACAGAAAATTGCAAAAAAAACCAAAATAGCTGAATGAATTATCAATATTCACAGATACGACCCTGCCCATACCCTTAATATCAATACCCGATGTATCATTGAAGGAAAAATGCCTACTGGTATTCATTGCCAGCAGATCAACTTTATTGCCCGCTTCCACCAGTCCTTTTACCATATTATAGCTGGCAAGTGCCCCCCCGTCGAGGGAGGGGAAAGGAAATTTATTGCAGACCAGCAAAATATTCATAATCCGGATCTGATCTTCGACACATGTCGCATTATTAGGCCTTTAACAGTCTTCTCGATCTTTTTAAAGAACTTAAAATAAGTTTCAGTATTAAGTATCACAGAATCAGTGGTTGCCTTATATGTTAAAAATATGCCCATGGGAAGAAGGATAATACTTGAGATCCACATGCCAGGAAAAGGAGGTATCACCAATTCCTTAACAAATTTCTGTGAAGAGATATCAATCACATAATACAGTACGAAAAACAAAACCGACACCACCACCGGCATACCTAATCCTCCTTTTCTTATAATAGCACCCAGCGGGGCGCCTATAAAAAAGAATATAAAGCATGCAAATGAAAGAGTGAATTTCCGGTGCCACTCCATTTCATATCTTCGGATTCGGCGGTTTTGGAAGTCAAAATTTGTTTTTGTCGATGTTATCTGGTTCCTGACATTCCTTGCCTCGGATAAAGCTATCTCAAGGGCATCTATTCGTTGCTCCCTGCTGAGAGTGTCATTTATTTGAAAAATGTCTACGGGAGTCCTTTGAATAACAACATTGGTATCACTCCCCGGGGGGCGGCGAATTTCTTTTTTGAAAAAATTCCCCCTTATAATATTTTCGGCATGATCGGAAACTTCTTTTGAAAGTTTATAGCTGAGAGAGTCGGTTGTCATCTCCAGCTGACTTAGATTCATCATCTGGGAATTATGACGGAAATGATCTTCATCTGTTCGTTGAAGATCAAAGCCCGACAATTCAATATGCAATACCTGTTCTTCGAACCTGTCATGGCGGTGAGGAAATGACCTGTCATTTCTGTGACGTACATTTTCTTCCATTTCCTCATAATTATAACCACTGTAAAGAGTGGTAATCAGGTATGTTTTGTCTTCGGTTATCCTCATAAAACCGGAATCAGCAACTGTCACCTTTAAATTACCTCTTCTGTCAGCATGATCATAAATTTTAATATCATACATCATATTGGTCCGGTGGTTTTTACCTGAAACCTTAATACTGAAATTATCTATACCATTATAGAATATCCCCTCCCTTATTTGCATTTCAGGCCTCTGTTGCTGAATATCATAGAGCAACGAGCGCATTTTAAGGTTTGTGTATGGCAAAACAATGACAGAAAAATAAAAGGCACCAACGCTCATCATTGCAGTTAAAATTATCAGGGGACTCATAATCCTCTGAAGTGAGATACCTGCGGATTTCAGAGCAGTAAGTTCAAAATTCTCACCCATATTACCGAAGGTCATCAGAGATGATAACAGTATGGCAAGAGGAAGAGCAAGGGGTACAAGTCCGGCCGAGGTATATAATAACAATTCGGCAATAACTGCCAATTCAAGGCCCTTGCCGATTAAATCGTCAATGTATTTCCACAGGAACTGCAGGAGCAGTATAAAAACAACCACGAAAAAAGTGGAAATCAGAGGCCCTATATATGATTTTAAAACAAAAAAATGAAGTTTCTTCATAAACTAATTGACTTGACAGAACTTGCCCTGCAGCATTTCCACCGCAGCTCATTTGATTTCCAGGCTATTCAGACTAATGAATTATTTCCTTGCAATATTTGCTTTCCTTTAAAAAGTTTGTTAATTAATCTGATTATAACTGCTATTAATTGAATTCGGGTTGGCCCCGACATCAAAGAAGAAAAATACAGTACGATTAAATTGCTAAAAACCTGATAGTTGAATATTAACAGGTTTTTATACAAAGAATAAACGTTTATTCCTGCACTTTTATGTTGAATCATTTAAAAAAAACAGATGCTAACAGCAGAAAACCTGAAAGAATCAAAGCCCTACAGTATGCTTTAGCCTGTTAATTTGGGAATCCCAGAGCTCTTTGGTGTCATCGGCATCAATATCGTCTGCAAAATCGGTAATTTCCAGCGCAACATCCCCGGTAAGTTCATGGTGATTAATCTTGAATTCAAAAAAAGAATCTTCATCTTCAGATTCCAGCCAGCGGAAACGGATAAACTTATTCTCCTTTTGTGAGATCATCTCAGCCTTTTCCTCCGATCCATCCCATATAAAAGTAAATATTTTGCCTTTCAGATTCACATCATCGGCAAACCATTCAGATAATCCCGAAGGAGTGCTCAATTGCTTATATAAAATATTTATGGAAGAATTAATTGCATATTCTAGTCTTAACTTATTTTTCATCACTGCTTAAAATTATTAAAAACCTATTATTCAAAATTATTACGGCTCTATCTGCCACTCAATTATCATAGAAACTTCCCAAACCGCACATTATCCGTGAAACCCTAACATGATTATTTCCGCATATCAGTTATAACAGCCAACTCAGGATATATTGGAATATTGCAATATATAAAAATAATATAATAAAAAAAAGTTATTATATTTGCAGCCTCAGTAAAAACCGGAGATATTTTACATTTTTGCTGACGCATATAAATCTCCATGTCAACAAATAAATGGCGAGGTAGCTCAGGTGGTTAGAGCGCATGATTCATAATCATGAGGTCGGGAGTTCAAGTCTCCCTCTCGCTACAAGAAATAAACCACCTGCAAGGTTTAGTCGGCAGGTGGTTTATTTTTTGACCATACATTTGACCATACAGAAATCGACTTGAAGCGATTTTTTCACCTTTTGGGAGGTTTTTTTTGCACTGTCTGCCGGGATAAAACTGATCATAATATCATCCATCCTTCATAAACCGTTACACGGTATCTCTATCCCCATACCTCTGCTCTTCATCGCCTTTAATTCTGCCATCAACTCCTCCTCTTCCTTATTCTGAGGCGTTCTCTTATTCTCCCATAAATACAGCATTATAGTCTCCTCTTCTAACTCCATCGAATTATAATCCGGCACCCATCCTCCATTAATCCATTGTCCTTTCTTGTTCATCATAATTTCCAGTTTATAAAAGTTAATATTATTTTTAACTAAATCACCCCTTAGTTATACTCAACCTGATACATGTCCTTATGGCTCTCAAATATTACAAACCTTTCTCCCTCACTTATTACCCACCATGCACCAATGTCCTTCTCTAACAGAATCCTCATCCTTACTCCTCTGGCCGTGTAAAGCACATTACCCTTTTTGTAGTCCCTTACCTCTGCTCTCCTCATTCTTGTTGTTTTCATTTTTCCTCCTTTCTTTGTTTCCCGGGTAACCTGCCCGGTCATTAAATTAAAATTCAAACGCTGCCATTGGCAAACATTCAATTGCGAATATGTCAGTAAAATTTTAGGATTAAATGAGATTGTCTCGAATGGAAAGTACTATGAATATACAAAATTTCCCGATCATATCCAAATTTTCAGTCTCAAAACAGGTATTTAGTCTCCCTTGGTCAGGAAGGACCCCATTAGAAACTAATTATCCGGATATGGATGACTATCATGGAGAAATGAAATTTTTCGGTATCGATCCCTGAGGATAAGCAAAAAGAGTTACTAACAGATAAATGTCAAGATATCCGGTAGCACTGACCTGGTTCAAGATTTATATTGATTTTTTCCTGGACGTTAAGTTAAGTTTTTTTGCTTAACTTACTGTCCATTTTAAAAGAGCAATATCAGTTTAGACCCGGGCATGGATAACGAAACATTCAGAAAATACGGATATGAGATGGTGGACTGGATCGCCGGTTATTTTGAAAATGTAAGGCAGTACCCGGTCAGATCAACGGTCAATCCCGGCGATATAAAATCACGTCTCCCCAAACAGCCGCCCGCTGAAAGCGATGATATGTCGGCTATATGGAAAGACTTTCATGATATTATCCTTCCGGGAATAACCCACTGGCAGCACCCGGGCTGGTTTGCCTACTTCCCCGCCAACAATAGTCCGGCATCGGTCCTTGGAGAGCTGCTGACCGCAGGAATCGGCGCACAGTGCATGTCATGGGAAACCTCCCCGGCTGCAACCGAACTGGAGGAAGTGGTAACTGACTGGCTGCGGCAAATGACAGGGCTGCCGGAAGAGATGAAAGGTGTGCTCCAGGATACGGCATCTACTGCAACCCTCACCGCACTGCTTACTGCCCGCGAAGTCGCCACCGGATTTTCGGTCAATGAAAAGGGATTGGTAGGCGTGCCCGGAAGTATTGATAAGGGGCTGGATTACACTGAGGCCGGGAAATTAACTGGTAATAAAGATACAGGCCGGACATTGAGGGTCTACGCATCGTCGGAGGCACACTCGAGCATTGAAAAGGGAGTGAAGATTGCAGGATACGGCCGGGAAAACCTTTGCTATATTGAAACAGATGAGAATTATGCCATGAGAGCTGACAAACTTAGGGAGGCCATAATGGAAGACCTAATGGCAGGTTTCAAACCAGCATGCGTTGTCGCCACCATAGGCACCACCTCATCAACGGCCATTGACCCGTTGCCTGAGATCGGACACATATGCCGTGAGTATGGTATCTGGCTTCACGTCGATGCAGCCATGGCCGGCACGGCGGCAATTCTCGAGGAGAAAAGGGACATGATGAAAGGTGCTGAATTTATCGACTCACTTGTTTTCAACCCGCATAAATGGATGTTTACAAATTTCGACTGCTCGGCATATTTTGTCCGCAACCCCTCTCACCTTGTAAATACCATGTCGATCAGCCCGGAATACCTGAGGACCAGTAGAGATGCCCAGGTAAATAACTACAGGGACTGGGGCATACAGCTTGGCCGGCGGTTCAGGGCGCTGAAGCTGTGGTTCGTGATTCGCCAGTACGGGGTTAACGGGTTGAAGGAGATTGTGAGGGAACATATCCGGCTGGCACAATGGTTCGCAGGCAGGATATCTGAAGCTGATGACTTTGAGCTGATGGCACCGGTAAGTACCAACCTGGTATGTTTTCGCTGGAACGACAGGAATACCGGAGAAAAGGAGCTGGACAGAATCAACAGACAGCTCCTGGTAAAAATAAATGAAAGCGGCGGGGTATACCTTACCCACACCGTTCTCTCAGGTAAGTACACCATAAGAATGTCCATAGGTCAGCGCACTACAGTAAAGGCCGATGTTGAAAGGGCCTGGGAGATCATCAGGGCAGCCGCTGTTAAACCTGCAACCTGAGAAACGTCATTATAAAATATCAGGGAATCAGGAATGGAATATTAATAGTTCCTGTATTTGAATTATTATCTGAAACGTAAATAAACAAGCGGTATGCTCCTTTTTGAGAAGGGGTTTTAAATACAACTTTGTCCGGGTCAACAGACCTTATGAGTCCTTCCATTGTTTGAGGCCTCTGCTCAAAATCACCCCCGTCACTCAATTCTACCGGTTCTGGAAGGATCTCGGCTCTTGCTGTAATTTGTGCGTCACCAGGGTATTTAATTTCTACTGCTGCCGAATAAACAGCATTCTCTTCAAGTGTGACATTATCAAATCGCCCTCCTTCACCAACTATTTCAGCATTTAAGATTCTAGGGGCCATGTGTTCGGGCCATTTTCCTGTCCATAAATACTCCATAACATTAACAGACTCTGTATTTTCGCCCATTTCTGTAAACAGCCCGTACCAGGTTGGGGTTCTTTCCTGTTTCTGTCCCCAAAGAAAAACATAGGAACCCAAACAGTTTTTCGGATCGGAAAGAATCGCCTTTTCATATCTTTCCCTGATAGCCTCTGCCTTTTCAGCAGAAGATTGCTCAATGGGCGAGCCCCATTTAGTTTCCGGCATCTCCCAGTGACCGGTAGCTCCCCATTCGGTTACCAGGTATGGCCCATTGTATCCGGCCTCCTCAAGCCGTTGCTCCAGGTTAATTATATCAGCATACATTTGAACTGAGATAAAGTCGAGATAGGGACAATTATCGCGGATATATTCCACCTCTTCCCTGTTAATTCCGGCAAGCATTGTTGTAACAACATGATTACCGTCTACCTCCTTGATCATCCTGGCTATATCATTAACAGCGTTCCAAACCTTTTTATTGGTATATCCATGATTTAGTTCATTTCCTATGCCCCATCCCAATAATGCAGGATGATCCTTAAGTTCTAAAACATCTCTTTTAATATTTTCAAGTTGTCTGGCCACCGCAGCCTTATTGTCATAGTCAAAACCATGCCGTTCCCTGGCAACATCAAGTCCCATCATAACCATAAGGCCATTTTCCCAGGCCATATCAAGAACCTCCCGTCCGGTATGTACACCGTTATTTACCCGCCAGGTACGAATGGAATTACCTCCATGCAGGGCAACCTGATCACATGGCCCGAATTCACATCCGGCTCCCTTGACGAAGAACTCTTCCCCGTTTACAAAGAGGCGGTACATGTCTTCAATCTTTTTCAATTCAACGATCGACGGCCCGAATTTCTCAGAATAATCTTTGTCATTACTTTCAAAATCAAATGACATCATTATAGCCGACATCATTACAAGTGTTAATAACAGGAAAGATTTCATATAAGATAATGTTTAAATAAATTAATATTCAATTCCGCGAAAAGATAATTGCAGGCATGACATTACCATTACGGCTCAAGTAATGTCTTGATACGTTACAGCCTTGTAAAGGATTTTAAGCTTTTTATAACTGGTTACAACATGAGATTGCTAAAATCATTTACAAGTATCAATAACCCTCATTTTGGTTAAAAGCTCCCGCAGAAAGGTCTATCTCTGTTTGTGGAATGGGCAGAAAACCTTTGATCGCAGGATCAAATGTAACCGAGAATATTTCCTGGTCTCCTTCATAATTGGGCCCTCTCACAGAATGGGTCAGCTCCTGGTTTGCATAATTAAGGCCTCGTCTTATCACATCATAATACCGGATCCCTTCCAGGGATAGTTCCAGCCGCCTTTCCCTGAAAATATTCTCGGCCGTTGCAGGAACACTTGTTAACCCAACCCTCATTCTCACCCGGTCCAGGTAAGTTTGGGCGTTATCGCTGCCTAGTTCAGCTGCCATCAGGAGCACATCGGAAAAGCGTATCACACGGTGATTGCATGTCCTGTTCAATTCAAACTGTCCGTCCGAACCCCAGTGTTCTGCATCTGAGCTGTACTTTTTGGAAAAATACCCGGTATGCTGATAGCCTTTTACCAGGTTGCCATCCAGTTCCTCCTCCAGAAGGATGGTATATTCAAATCTGGGGTCATCAGCCAGATCCTCTGCAAGCTTGTGGCTTACCGGAGCAAAGCTCCATCCCCTGTTCCAGTTTCGTGAACCGGTAACCCTTGGACCCTGCATCTGGGCTGAAAGGTTTCCATGTCCGCCTCTGATATAACCCCAGTCCCACCAGGGAGGTGTGTCGCCATAGGAAATTTCAAAAACCGATTCCATTCCAAATTCACCTGCTAACCTGAAATTTAATTCGTAGTCGGGAAACAGGTCATGGTCACTATATTCAATTAAATATTCCAGTTCATCCAAAACAAATGCCTGATCTACCACCGTACCATTTGCATTCAGGTTTGCACCATAAACTCCGTTATAAAAAAGGTAAACCCTTGCAAGCAATGCCTGGGCGGCCCATCTGGTTATTCTGCCGGCTTCGGCTGAAGGGACACTTTCGGGTAAATCAGTAATTGCCTCTACAAGATCCAAAGCAATCTGATCATAAACCGCTTCGGGTGTGTTTTGTTCCTGCTGATATCCAGAAGGCCCTTTAATAGTTGAAGTAAGCAGCGGGATGTTTTCAAAAAAGCGAACTTGTTCAAAATAGAAATAAGCTCTAAGGAATTTAGCCTCAGCTATGGTTCGTTCTTTGAAGCTGTCCAGTGCATCTATATCGTCAATAACTTCCAGAAACTGATTTGCTCTGTAAATGCCAATATAGTTCTTTATCCAGATGGAATGGACAATGCTATTGGTTGGAGGAATATTGAAAGTGTTCATTTCCTGCTGCTGCATACCGTCATTGGCATCAGATCCCCCTGCATAGGCATCATCCGAGAGTATATCGGAGACTGTAATAAAGGGAGCCCATGCAACGCCGGGAGTTGACTGATAGGTCAGCACATCGTAAACTGCCACCAGCGCCTGCATAGCATGATCCTGGGTCTGGTAGAAATTTGTCGAAACTTCCTGGTCAAGAGGCTTAAGATCAAGGAAATCATCACAACCTGCTAGAAGCAATATGATAAATGATGCTTTTGCTGTATTAAATAAATATTTTTTCATGGTCTGCTTGTTTAAATTAAAATGTCATGGTCACCCCCAGACGCCATGTTCTGGCCTGCGGATAAATTCCCCTGTCAATCCCTATATTAAATGGGCTCATAGCACCAATTTCAGGATCAGCACCCGTATACCTGGTTATTGTCAGCAAGTTTTCGGCAGAAGCATAAATTCTCAGATTCGATGCATTAATGCGATTTTGAAAAGTGTCGCTGAATGTATAACCTAACTGAATATTTTTTAACTTAATAAAAGAACCATCCTCAATATAAAGATCAGATATCCGGTAGTTGTTATTTACATCTGTCCATGTATATCTGGGAATACTGGAAGAAGTGCCCTCGCCGGTCCAGCGATCCAGGATGGCGGTTGACCTGTTGGTAAAGCGAAGATCCTGCCTTTGCGCTCCGTTAAAAACATCATTGCCATAGCTTCCGACGAAATACATTGAGATGTCAAACTGTCTGTAATCAACTGAACCGTTCATCCCAAAGGTTAAAGCAGGAGTTGGGTTACCGATCATTGTTCTGTCTTTTTCATTAATAACCCCATCTCCATTAACATCCACAAACCTTACGTCACCGGGTTTAGCTCGGGGCTGCAGTGGCTCTCCGGTCGGACCTATATGCTGAAATATTTCTGTCTCATTCTGGAATATACCATCAGTTTGATATCCCCAGAAATGCGCTATAGGCAGTCCCAGTTCAGTCCGTGTTACCATACCGGCAACCGCCCAGGTTGCACCTGGCAGCACCCCTTCTTCATTGCCAATAACCGTCATTTTATTCTGGTTATAGGCCCCATTTATGCCAATAGAGTAACGCAACCCGTTTATATAGTGGCGCCAGTCAATTGCCAGTTCTATACCTTTGTTTTGTACGCTTCCAACGTTTGCAAACGGGGGACTGTTTCCCACATGTGCAGGAATGGGTATTACTTCAAGCAGTCCCCCGGTAGTTTTTATGTAATAGTCAATTGATCCGATAAGCCTGTTATTAAAGGCTCCTGCATCAAGGGCAATGTTAAACTGCTCTGATTCCTCCCAGCGAATATCAGTATTCTCAATATATGCGGGAGATGCTCCAAACATTCTGCCCCCGCCAAAAATGTATCCCCGGCTTTTATCCATTACCGATACGAACTGGTAGTTTCCAATTTCCTGGTTACCATTAATACCCCAGGAGGCTCTTAATTTCAAAAAATTTACCTGACCCAGGTCCGGAATAAAATCCTCATCGCTGAGAACCCATGAAACACCCAGAGAAGGAAAGATACCATATCTCGTATTAGGGCCGAACTTTGATGATCCATCCCTTCTGATAATCCCGGTAAAGGAGTACCTGTTTTTATAGTCGTAGGTTATACGGCCAAAAGTTGATAACAGTGACGAATGAGAGGCACCTCCATATGCAGTCCAAACCGTATCGGTTGCCATATTAAGATAAACATGCCTTGGATCGGTAATAGGAACATCGGCGTTAAAACCCGACAGGTCTTCAAAGTTAAACTTGCTGGCTGTCGTACCTGCGAGAACGGAGAAATTATGATCATCTACCTGTCTGGAATAGTTAAGGGTATTCTCAAATTGCCAGGTATAGTATCTGTTGATATTCTTGGAAACCGATGTCTTATCAACATTCAGCTGTGCACCGTTAAGATAAAATAAAGGTGTGTGGGAATCATTCAGAACATATGCAAGATCGATCCCAAGGCTGGAGTTTAATCGCAAACCATCAATTATTTCAAGTTCCCCGAACACATTGCCAACAATTTTGTCTGTTCTTGTTTCTCCGGTCTGGATCTCCATTAGTGCCAAGGGATTTACAATCTCAGCACCAACATGGTTGGAAATTCCGTATACTCTTCCATCACTGCCAGTAACAACAGGTTCAGTGGAATAGGGGTAAGTGTTGAGTATGTTTTCATCATCTTCAAAAAGCGGTGTAAGAGGGTCCAGGTTCAGGGCGCTGCTGTATGCACTGTTGAATGACTGGTTGCTGGCAATACCCCGCTGCTTTATATGTGAATATGCAATATTGCTTCCAAAATTGAAATTGCTGTTTACCTGGTGCCGGGTGTTAAGCCTGCCCGAAATCCGGTCGAATTGTGATCTGTCACCACCAATAATCCCCTGTTGTGAAAAGTATGAGATTGAAGATGCATAGGTGGAGGTTTCAGTGCCACCCGATACAGACAATTCATGGTTTGTCATGGGTACATTTTCATGGAACAGATGTTCCTGCCAGTTAGTATTATGTCTGGGAATCTCCTGCAAATCAAATGGCTCAGAGAACCCTGCATTCCGGGCACCCTCGTTCATCAGCATACGGTACTGTTCGGCATCCAGCATATCAATTGTTCTGGCAACATTCTGAAATCCCTGGTATCCTGAATATGTAACACTCATCTCCCCCGGGCTGCCGCCCTTTGTAGTGATCAAAACTACTCCGTTGGCAGCTCTTGCTCCGTATATTGCGGCGGAAGCAGCATCTTTTAACACATCAATTGATTCAATGTCGCCGGGGTTGAGATAATCGATACTTTGAACAGCCATTCCGTCGACTATATATAGAGGCTCTGCATTACCTGTAGTACCGGCTCCCCTGATCCTGACCGTTGGAGCTTCACCCGGCTGTCCCGAGAGATTGGTTACCTGCACCCCGGCAGTCCGCCCCTGCATGGCCTGGTCTATCCGAAGAGTTGGGGTAGAGGCAATCTCAGCAGCATTCACAGTTGAAATTGCACCTGTTACCACCCTCTTTTTTTGTGTTCCATAACCAATTACCACAATTTCATCAAGTTCAGTCAGCTGAACACCAAGATCTACTTCGATAAATGAAACACCATCTAAAGGAACAACCATGGTCTGGTAGCCAACAAATGAAATTACAAGTGTGGCATCGGGACTGGAAACCGTAAGGGTGAAATTTCCATCCGGACTGGTGACGGTTCCAGTCAGTGTTCCCTGTTCCAGAACAGTTGCCCCGGGTATTCCATCTCCTGTTTCTGCATCCCTGACAATCCCGTCTACAGTGTGTTCCTGCGCGACAAGTAAGCCAGAACAGGGTATAAGGACTAATATAAAGAATAGTCTGATAAACTGTGCTTTCATATAATTTATTTATTATTGTTTACATCTTAATATTCTACAGATATGTTACACACATTACTATATCGTTCCCTCT
>SLPB01000076.1 GCA_007132225.1 Bacteroidales bacterium
AAAACCGGTTTTTACAAAGGATACTGTTATGCTCAAGGGACGGACTAATTACAAGAAAAATCATTATTTCGCATAAAAGGATGCAACCGGGTTTAAATCCCCGGATTATTTAATCAAACAACCTTGTTGCAAAAATAAACTTGCCATTCCACCATGGATCGCTTAATGAAGTGATGGTTACCCCATTTCTGGAAGAAGTATGGATAAAGCTATTATTACCGATATAAATGCCTGAATGGGTTATAAAACGATGTGTCTTATATGATCTGATAAAAAAAACCAGGTCACCCGTAATAAGGTCGTCAGTTCCTTTCATTATTTTTCCGAACCTGGCCTGTTCTTCCGAATTATGGGGAAGGTGAATGCCATGTTTTGCAAAAACAGTTACCAGTAATCCTGAACAATCCATACATTTCATAGTTCTTCCACCCATACAATGTGGTACATCAAGGTATTGCCTGGCAGTTTCAATGATTTCATTAACGCAGGCAGTATGAGCATTTACGGGCTTTCCGGTGCCCGCATCCATGAAAGCTTTCAATCTTCTCTCTTCAGCCCGGGTTTCGAGGTTCGGAAATGATTGGTCCTGATAAAACTTTCTGGAGCAGTAAGTATTAAGCAGCAGGGACAGGGTAATTGAGAAAATAATAAAATTCCCTTTAGGGTTTATGGATATTTTTCTATTCATAAAGTATACCATATAGCGGTACAAATATATAAATTATTCATATAGAGCGATGATCCTTTATGAACCTGATTATCTGTTATCAACCCTTTGGAAAACCATTCCACTAACTAAATAATCATTTTTGTGACTACTCTTTCCGTTACCAGCATTGATTCTGAAAATGAGTGTTTGGGTGTTAAGTTAATATTTTTTCTTTAATTTACTCTGCGGTTTATTATGTCCGTATTTTCTTTTCAGAAAACCGCACGTATCGGGTGTCTTAATTATTGAAAGCGTAATTTTAAGTATTATATTAATTAATATTCACAAATATGAGTGATAATAATTTAAGAAAAAAGACAAGTTATCTTCAACTATTTATTTTTATACTGACTTTGTTTTTTCTGCAGATTTCCTGTAGTCAAACAGATGATCAGGTAATGAATAATGAAGATTATTATGTAGCTGCCTATGTCTGGCCATCATGCCATCACGATGAACGTTTTGGCGATATGTTATGGCCCGAAGGGATTGGTGAATGGGAGGTCATAAAAAAAGGGACTCCCAGGTTTGAAGGTCATTATCAACCCAAAGTGCCTTTATGGGGCTACGAAATGGATGATGATCCTGAAGTGGTAGAAAAATGGATTGATGCTGCCACCGATCATGGGGTAAATGTTTTCATTTTTGACTGGTACTGGTTTGATGGTGGACCTTTCCTGGAAAGTTCTCTCAATAATGGATTTCTGGGAGCCAGGAATAATGAGAAGATGGAGTTTTATGTTATGTGGGCCAATCATGATGTAAGAAGAAATTACTGGAATGTACATAAATATGAAGATGACACTTCTGTGCTATGGGAAGGTGCAGCTGATATGAACGACTTTAAAGAGGTTGTTGATAGGGTTATAAATCAGTATTTTAAAAGACCAAACTATTTCAAGATTGAAGGTAAACCCGTATTTCATGTTTTTTCACCAGATAATCTGGTTAGAGGACTGGGTGGACTTGAGAGGACAAAAGATGCCCTGGAATATTTCCGTGACGAAACAAAAAAAGCTGGCTTTGACGGATTACATGTCCAGTTCAGAGCCGGGGGCGGAATGGAGCCGGGATTATTAAACAGAAATTTGAGTGAAGGTAAAAAGATCAACGAAATTACCAGCTATTTGGGAGTTAATAGCGTAACTAAATATAACTGGGGACATGATCAGGATTATATCAGACTGGGAACGGAAACCATTAAAAAGAGAGAAAGACTGGATGCAGCATTAACGGTTCCCTATTTCCCTAATGTTTCAATCGGCTGGGACGACACTCCAAGGTTCCCGCATAAGGGGAAAGAGCATGTTACTTATTACAACAAATCTCCGGAAAGTTTTGCTGCATTTCTTCAAAAAGCAAAAGAGTATTGTGACCAGCGTCCCGCAGAGCCCAACCTTATAACCCTTTTTTCCTGGAATGAATTTGTGGAAGGGAGCTATCTTTTGCCTTGCATGAAATATGGATTCCAACATCTTGAAGCTGTAAAGAAGGTGATGAGTGGAGAATATGATCCCTATTCAGATTGAGATACAGATTCTGAAAAATAAGTTGTGGCTCCTGAATATTCAGATTGTTCAGGATAATTTAGGTTATATTTTTTAAAAAAAATGAAGATAGCAATTTCATTTGCTGATATTCCTTCAATTTCAAATATTACAGATTTTTTAAATATAGTTATTGGTTAATTATTGACTCTTTCAGGGAAAGAGCTTCAATGTATTTATCAATATACAAATGCTTTTGTTTGGATTTATACTGCATAATGTATCTTGGATGCTCAAGAGGGATCAGCTTTCTGAAAAATTTGAGCTCCTTGTTCATTCTGTTTAGTACCTTGAAATTTTTTCCCTTACCAAGGCAAAATGAAATATCAGTTTTTATCCCCATGGAAATATGACTCCGGATAGATTTTATTAAAAACGGATAAATAGTTTCAAACAATTCTTTATTGTCATAATAATTATAATTTATCTCCTTATTATTTTCCGTGGTTTTAACGAATCCTAGGGGTGAAGGAGAGTTTATATAAAATTCGGAATAAAATTTTTTCACCCCGCCGTAAGCCTCAATAACTTCGTATAGAAACACAGATGAAGGTTCATGTGTATTTACACTGCTAATATGAAGTCCGCATTTTTCTGTCAGACGCTTCGTATCTGTAAAGGGTATACCGGTAACACCGGCACCGAATCGTCCCGGATTTATACCCAGTATCAGTCGTCGATCCTTATTGTCATTAAAAAACCTGAGGTAAAATTCCGATGAAATTTCCAGTGCTTCCGGATTTTCACTAAATGGATTCATTACCCTGATCCCTTGCGGTAATTCAATGTCAAGATCTAAGTTTTTGTTGTACTCAATAACATTTTCAGCGAATGTGGGCATAGTGTGGAAATTTTAAGAGTATGTGTTTAATATACAATAATTATTTGATACGTCCTGGTTTAAGTTGTCAGATTTTATTTTAATAGAATTTTTCGGGTAATCAGGCAGATAATTGTTTCGGACTTTCTAGGCCTTTTACTAAATTGATTGAAAGAGAATGCAAAGGCTGAAAAAAAATGTATTTTAGCGGCAATTAAATTAAGGAGGCTAATCTTGAGTCAAGTCAAATCAAATCAAATTTAAACTTGACTAAGCTAAACTTGACTAAGCTAAACTGGACTAA
>SLPB01000167.1 GCA_007132225.1 Bacteroidales bacterium
TAGGGAATCACGCATACCCGTAATGACACCTGAAGAGTATCTTATCTCAATTGAATAGAAGGCCAGCGGCTAACAAAGTGTATATTCCATGCGGGCACCGTCAATAAATTCATTAACTTGCCCATAGAGGGAATAGCGTGGAGGGGCAAGCTGAAGCAGGAATAATTCCCGCCCGTAACATACACTCGACCGTTAGCCGCAAGCATAAAGAAAAAAACATAAAAACCAATTTCGAAACTAATTTGATAGTTTAAAATTTGATACATTATCGAAATCAGGAAGTGAATAATCATTGAGTTTTCAATCCATTAATTTCTGGTTTGTAAAAAGTGAATGCAAATAAATCAATCAGAGGATCTTTATTCAAACCTGTCAAAAAATTTGTCACATAACTGTCAAAATAATTTACAACCGGTTATATTTGTTGTTGGTTTACAAGCTGATTATCAGTCATAAGATCTTTATGGCATACAATTGGCAAGTACAAAGGAAATGTTAAAGGATAATAAATATTATTGTAAAGTTTGATTTCCAACAACCTGTAACCTAAGAAAAGAGGTGGATAAGGCGATGCTTCAGTGATCTAGTTAAAACAATTAAATTAAGTATGTTACTGCATTACATTAAAATGGCGATCCGCAACTTTCGGTCAGGAAAGCTGATCTTTGCCGGTAGCATTATCACGATCTCACTTGGAACTTTATGCATTTCCCTTCTTTTAGCTTATGTGTACAATGAGTTGTCAACGGACAAATTCCATGAGCGCAGCGCTGATGTATATATGACAACCGTGCAAGCCTCAGCACAGAGCAGGCCGAGATCTTTCTCGCCATCAGATGTTTTGAATTTTGATCACAGGAATTACCCGGAAATCGAGAACATAGTTACACTAATGAAATACCAGGAAGGCGAGGCAAGAGTTATCCATTCCCAATCGACTTTTTTGCCAGAGGTCTTGATTGTAGACAGCACCTTTTTTGAAATCTTTGATTTTCCTTTTGCAAGGGGTGATGAAAAAACCGTCCTTTCCGATCCCAACTCAGCAATAATAACAGAGCAATATGCCAGAACTGTATTCGGGGAAATGAATCCTATGGGTGAACCAATCATCGTTATAGCCGATGAAGCAACTCTCTACACCGTAAGTGGTATTATAAAAGACCCTCCCTCCAACAGCTCGATCACTTTTGACATGATTATCCCTTTCCACTCCGCTCAATTCAATAGATCAGGGGCCGATTTCCTGCTGGTCGAAAAGGGTTTCAATAGAGAAGCCTTTGTTGAAAAAATCAGGGATATCGGTAAGTCACATTTTCAATTTACTGATAGCAAGTTGGATGTTATACCTTTTACCCATATATATTTTAGTGGGGACCTGAATACAGGAGGTTTATTCTCTCGCTACGGTGATAAAACCACCATCTTCATTCTGATTGTCATTATTGGTGTAATAGCGGTCATATCAATGCTCAATTTTAAAAACCTGCAGATCATTAACATTAACAGCTGGATAAAAAATATTGGCATTACCAGGATTCACGGTGCCAGACGGGGCCAGATACTGAGCCAGAGAATTGTTGAATTCATGCTGATGATAATCCTTTCCGCATTTACAGTTACACTAGCCTTCCTGCTTGTACTCCCCTATTTCAATAACTTTACAAATATACCTTTTGATCCGCTACCCTTGAACATTTTACTGCAGAATGCAGGAATTTTGTTCATAATTGCCCTCCTTGCACTTGTCTATCCTGCGTTTTTGTCATTCAGAGTGCCTTCAATTGTGGGAATGAAAAACAATATATTGTCAGGCCGTTATCTCTACAGGCAAAAACTGATACTAACAGCACAGTTCGCCCTGACCATAATACTTTTTGTATTTTCGGTTGTGGTTGGGAGACAGCTTTCGATGATGCTTGACAAAGATCTTGGGTTCAGGGATGAGAACATTGTAAGGGTGAAGTTTTTCCCGTTCCGCATGGCTGCCGGAAGCAGGGAGGAACGTATGAAGGAGATGGAAGAAAGGGAGGTCAATTACCAGTACATACTCAACGAGCTGACTGCAAGTCCTGCCATTGCGGGATTCTCACGGGGGAACTCTCCTCTTGAGCCTTTTTCCATGCCATGGAAGCTAAGAGGATTGGATGATGATTATATGACTTACAGCGGACTGGGAATCACCCCGGGATATGACAAGTTGCTCGGACTGGATATAATTGAAGGGAGGTTTTTCGATGAAGGGAAGGACAGATCTAGAGAAAGCAAAGTTGTTATAAATCTGTCGGCTAAAAACCACTGGAACTTCAATGATATGGAAGAGGCATTGCTTGTGAATAGATACTGGGAAGGGCTGATGGATGATTTTGAGATTATCGGGATTACAAGGGACTTCAACTTTGAACATCTCTCGGCCAGACCCCAACCTCTTATCATGATATTTTTCGATGATATGAACCTTGATTTCCTTATAAAGCTTGAAGACGGGTTGGCCTCCGAAGGTCTTGAATTTTTAAGTGAGCTTCACAAGAAGGTAAACCCTGGGATACCCTTTAACTATTCCTTTCTTGAAGATGATATTGGTGAACTGTATAGAGAAGAAAAGAGGCTTGCTACCATATATTCGTTATTCACAGGTTTTGCCATAATTATAACCATAATCGGACTTTTCATAATTACCCTGTACGACACATTCCGCCGCACCAAGGAGATAGGCATCCGCAAGGTAAACGGGGCAACAACATGGGAAGTTATGGCTCTTTTAAATATGGACTTTCTCAAATGGGTAGCCATAGCTATTGCTATCTCAATACCTGTTTCATGGTATGCAATGAATAATTGGCTTCAGAACTTTGCCTACCGGACCGATTTGGCTTGGTGGATTTTTGCACTGGCCGGAGTGTTTGCACTGACGATCTCTATACTTACCGTAACCCTCCAAAGCTGGCAGGCGGCAAGGCAGAATCCAATAGAGTCGTTGAGAGATGAATGATGACCATAGGCTTCAACCTTCGTAAGTTAGACACAATGAAACAAATTGCAAAGTTGAATAAGCCTTTAAATCGATCCAAATGAAATGCCAGCGGCTAACACACGGTATATTTCATTCGGGTATAGGCTTTGTTTGGATCTACAGAAATTTTGAGTACATTTATTTTGGTAATCAGAATTCAGTACCTTGATTTCCCGAACAAAAACATACCGCGAGAACGTTGTAACACATTTTTTGAAACCTCTAACCCTACACTAGCTTTGATGATTCAAAATCAATATGACCCTTGAATAAAAAGATCGATGAACTCCAAAAATATCATAAAAGTATTTATCTCA
>SLPB01000179.1 GCA_007132225.1 Bacteroidales bacterium
GAATCATTGCAAAAGTAGCATCGTTCACCTTCCTTCAGTACCTCAACAAACAAAACAATCGACCTATAAATCACATTAAACATGCGTTAGCTGCTTAATTTAACCGGTAAACGCGTTGTATTAGCTTTAATATATCTACAAAATCTGATTCCCCAATCAAACTGTTAATATAATCGTTATATACAGGTAATAAGAATGGATAAGATACATTAATCTCTAATTGTCTGATATTAATAAGCTCCTCAGCAATACGTTTAACTGGCTCTTTGAGAGGATTTAATAACTTGTTGTATAACTTAGAATAGTCTTTTATGCTTGATAATGTATTCACATAAAATGTTTCACCTCTTTCTTTATAGCGTATCTTAAACTCTTCATAGACCTTGTTTTTATTTGGTATTTTTTTGTTTTCAAAAGTTAGAAAATCTCTAATGAAGTCGGACACTTTACTTTCATCAGACCTCTCAATTTTTGCATTTTGTTCAATTGGCTCCCAATAATTCTCAAACTTTTTTATTTGCTCTAAAGGTTCAAGTCCCATAAGTATGTAGTTGCGGATAAGATCAGCTTGTGAAAGTTCTAATCCAGTAGAATTTAGACTTTCAAAAATACGTTGGGGATCGTCTTTCCCTCTTTCGAGTGAGACCTCAACAAATAGCAAACGATTAATACCATTCCAAACAACCTGAAAATTATCTTTGTCTATTTTTTTGCTAAAAAATTGGTAGTTGTTAATAATTCTAGAAAATTCAGGATAGTTATTTGGTTCTTTTCCCTTGACTATATAGTGAAATGCTTTAGCATTATTTTCAGTTTGTTTTAGTTTTAACTTACTGTCTTCATGTTCAACAAACTTGTTAATTAGTATAGTATCGTTGATTTCTCGCGCTTTTGCTTCCATGTCATTTTGTTTAGCAAAATGATATAAAGCTAAAAAAAGAAGTGTTATTGTAGTTAATCGTTGTTGTCCATCAATTATAACAAGTGGCTTTACTTCAGAAGTTGTATATACTCCATCATGGATATATACTATACTGCCAATAAAGTGAGTATCATTAGAGCCTTCACTACCGACCTCTAAAATATCTTTCAGTAGTTGTTCGCACTGGTTTTGTTTCCAATCATAATTCCTTTGATAAACCGGTATAACAAACTGAGTTTTATTTTTTGTTAAAAACTCTTGTAATGCTAAGTCATGTGCTTCCATAGGTATAAAATGTAATTAATATTTCCCCTCCACAACCTTCACCTCTTCCCCCCCCAAACCATACAACTCATACACCATCGCATCAATCTCCCGGTCGGTCTGTTCAATCTGAGACTTTAGTTCATCCGCTTTGGCTTTTTGCTCGTTGAAATACACCATCCATTCGGCTTCTTGGCTGAGGGAGAGTTTTACTTTTTTCTTTTTCAGCTCTTTCAGGAATTGCTTGAAGGTGAGATCATGCCAGTTTTCGAGTTTGCGGGAGAGTTTGTCGATGTCGAATTTGGATTGTAGAAGATTAAGTAGAATTTGAGAAAACTCGTAAAGCTCTCTGTTAAACTCCTGTATTTTTAGTGCTTTCTTCCCAATAAGTTCTTGTTGAGAAATTTCACATTTCTTTATAGGTAGATTTTTCAAGTTAGTTATTTTTACTTCGGCAAAAGCCTTACCTCCTTCAGGAACGATTAACCTATACAATAGATGGAATAACTTTGAATTAAGCAGAGCTAATAAATAAGAATTCTTATAGTTTTCCGTATTTGAATAGAGCAAATGGACAGTATCCAGCACATAACTTTGATTATTATCGTAAGCAACTGCCAAATGATCAGATGTCCTTCTAATTAACAACTTACTATCAACTATAAAATGGCTGTCATTTGTGTTACTCCATAAATTCTCTTTATCAAAAACGATAAATTTTTTATGTGGCTGCAGTAAGTAACGATAAAAGTCTTTACCTCTTAGAACTGGCTTACAAATATCAGATTCTTTTTCGTCAACAATATATTTTGAGTTATTACCCGTCTTTGTTCCGTTGTAGAATGAAAACAATTCTCCATTTCCTAAAAACTCCGAATCCTTCTCTGCTTTAAACCAAATTTCCATTAAAGGTTTTTGAAAGAGAAACTTTGAATCAGGAAAGTTTTTGAAATTATCCTGTTTCATTTCAAAAAAATCGAGTGTCGAAATCAAATCTGATGAATCTAATCGAGCTAAGCTAGTGTAACTACCACTAAATAATTAGGGTAAATAAGTTGTGTTTTTTGTATCTTTCTATCAAAAACTTATGAGTAAACTTACTTTTCCTGACCTCCCAGAACACGTCTGCGATCAGCTCATTACCTATGCCCGTTCCCATAAAGCAGAACGCCGTTTGAATTTGCGGGCACAGATTATTTTGGACTGGAAAGATGGTCTGACATATAAAGCTTCCAGCGAAAAACACGGGGTAACTGAAACCATCATTGGGAAATGGCGCAAGCGGTTCGCCAGTGATGGGCTGGATGGATTAAAAGACGCTCCGCGTTCGGGCAAACCCGCTCATTTTACCGAAGCCGACCGCAGTAAGGTGATTCACCTGGCCTGCCAGCGCACCGAAAGCGGCACGCAGCTCTACAGCCAGCATGATATAGCCGAACTGTGTGGCATGAGCCAAAGCTGGGTCTCAGAGATCCTGCGGGGAGCTGACTTGAAACCTCATAAGACCGAGTATTGGTGCGGAACCAGTCCGGACCCTGAATTTGAATCCAAGATGATTGATATCATCGGGCTGTATTTGAATCCACCTGAAAACGCCTTGGTTCTATCGGTTGATGAAAAAACACAGATTCAGGCACTGGACCGTACGCAGCCAGAATTACCCTTGCGTACAGGCAACCCCCGGCGACTTACCAACACCTACAAACGCAACGGGACAGTAAATCTAATGGCGGCTCTTGCCGTGCAAACCGGTGAAATCACCGCCAGACAGGTCGATCGAAACAATTCAGAAAACTTCCTGAAGTTCCTCAAACATCTGGATCGTAAATACCGCAATGTACAGATCCACATAATCATGGATAATCTGTCGACGCACAAAAATAAGCAGGTGACGCAGTGGCTGGCTAACAAACGAAAATTCCATGTCCATTTTACTCCCACCTATTCGTCATGGCTCAATCAGATTGAAATTTGGTTTAGTATAATGAGCCGGAAAATACTAAAAGACGGAGTATGGCATTCCCAACGGCAACTCGTTGATCAACTGATGAGTTACATCAAAGACTACAACCAGAACAACGCCAAACCATTCAACTGGACCTATGGAAAAGAATACGTTACGAATTAAGTGGTAACAACA
>SLPB01000108.1 GCA_007132225.1 Bacteroidales bacterium
CCGTAAAAGGTGGCTTCCTTTATAAAAACCTCCTCAGCAAAATTATAATCCTTAACCATACTGGGGGTGTAATGTATCAACCCGTTTTGTGATCCAATAAGTACATTGTGTAAATCGTGAACATATATATTTTGAAATGCTGGTATAAGCAGTTCGCTTATTCCTGCAAAAGGTGATGTTATATCTATATAGTTGCCATCTTCAAGCAAACGCATAACTCCAAAATAATTGTTTGTAAAATACCAGAGATTCCCATTTTTATCCTGATGTATTTTATCAATAAATCCTTTGCCCTTAAAAATTTCATTTATATATCCGGGCTTACTGAGCGAATTTCCGGAATAATTATATTTAAATATCCCTGTGTGGGTAGTGATATACATTTCAGAATTAATGACCTGAATGTTATAGGGAAGCTGTTCCGGCAGCCCTGATTCTGACTTGTATAGTTGAGTATGAACCACGGAATCCAGAGAACTATTCAGGCTAAGCCTGTATAAACCCTTGTATCCGTGAGAGATCCAGAGGCTGCTTTCATTGTCCATAAACATACTTCTGCTGGACTCACTGAATCCTTTGACTTCGTCTTTAAAACTCCACTGCCCGTTATCTCTGGTAAGACTAACCATGCCCGAATAAGTTCCCGCGAGAATCGTCTGACTTCTTCCCGGAGGCATTAAAAAAGTCCAGAACCCCCTAATATCAGAAAGTTGCCTGGCAGTAAACCCCTCAATTACAAAACATCCGGAATTATGACCACAAAAAAGCGTGTTGTCAATTACCTCAAGTGACCAGACCTGACCTTCAGTGCCTTTTATAAGCTGTAACCCTTCTCCATCAGAATAAACATTATTAATTTCCGAAAATTCACTGGCATATAAACCCTGATTAGTTCCAATATATAAAATACCATTGTGAACCAACGAGGTGTAAGCACTTTCAATATTAAAGATGTAATTCAAAAATGTGAGTGGCGAACTAATTTCAATATAATCGATTCCGTTGTCCAGTCCGAGCCAGAGATTATTCCTTCTATCCTCGAGCAGGCTTAGTATGGTGTTATTTTGCAAACCTTTGTAGCGATTAATGTGCTGTAGTATTTGTCCGTCCTGGTTGCTTAAATAAACACCATTGCCCACCGATCCAAAAGCAATATTACCGTCAGAGAGTTTAAGTGCTGAAAACAGATTATCCTCACTTATCCGGTCATTCACATCTGTATCCCATGGAGTAATTCTGCCGGTGACTTGACTAAAAACAAATAATCCTTCACTGATAGTTCCTATTAGCAGGTCACCATTATCCAGGGATAAAACACATCTTATCTCATTTTGCAGGAAGACGGGGTTATTGCTTAAAAGCTTCAGGCCTTCATCTTCAAGCAACATCAGGCCACTTTCAACATCAACTACGTAAAAGTTATTATTCGCCTTATAAAGCATGCCGAATTTACTGAGTGGTTCGATAACCCTAACCTCCCCGCCACTTAAAATGAAAATATAGTTAAAGGATTGAAGAATTATCCTGCCATGATTTTCATAAATATTCCAGATCTCATCAAAACGCAAATATTCTTCAGGAATAAGGTGATTCAATGAGGTATAAGCAAGCTTTCCGCTGGCATCGGGAGCAAGAAAACCAATTTCTTCAAAGGCCCCGGTATATATTGTGTCTCCAACAGCAAGAACCGACCTTACAACAGATGAGTTTGGAACAGGGTAGGTTTTCCAATCCGTGCCATCATATTCCAATATACCGTCATTGTTCCCAAAGTACATGAACCCGTTATTCTTTTGGGTAACATTCCAGTTTTGAGTGCTTGCATTATACTCACTTCTGCTATAGTTAACTATTGATGGCACTCCTATGTCTTTTATCCGTGCATAAGAGCTTGTAACCAACATAACCATGATGGCGACAGACAATTCCTTAAGGCCTAATCTCATGACATTAACAGTTGTACAATAAACAATTAACGAATATAACTATTAAATTAATACATATCAGTCAATAAATAATAACCTTCTGATTTTAACCCGATAAAATTTAAGATATTTTTTTGCAAAGCACCCACCCCGGGTGAGGCCGGTTCTTAATACGGCTGATATGGCAGGAACCAGGGAATTAACTGCACCGGAAAAGTCAAAAAAACACAATTTTTCAGGGCAGTTTGAACCCGGAGAAGAACTGGGAGAGTATAGGGTCCTGGAACAGCAACTTTCCGTGAAACGAAAGGCAGGCGCGGGCGATTTCCTGAGGCATGGAAAACCCGGTTTCTTCCGGTCCTCCGGCCATAAGGGGGAATTCCTGCAATGCTCCCTTATTGGCAGCCTTGCGCCGCTGCTCAAGTAGTCGTACAATAAAGGGTTGACGAGGTTCAAAACTCACTTTTACTTTTTTTACTTTAAGGATCTCCTTAATGTGGGAAATAGAATCATACAATCCGCCAACTTCATCAACCAGGTTTTGGCGGACTGCTTCCTGCCCTAGCCATAAGCGCCCCTCTGCTATCTCATGGACCTTTTCAGGAGACATTTTTCGGATAGTGGCCACCCGGTTAATGAATTCCTGATAAAGAAATTCAACTATATTGTCTACCGTCTTATGCTCCTTATCGGTGAGTGAGCGGTAAGCCGACCCCATATCTGCAGATTCACCATGCTTGATGCAGTCCGCAGTTATCCCGTATTTCTCAAGCAGTTTTCCTATATTAAAGTAGAGTGACAAAACACCTATCGAACCGGTTATGGTTGTGGGAAGTGCAAAAAGCCTGCGACCGGTGGCTGATATCCAGTAACCGCCGCTACCGGCGACAGGCCCCATGGAAATAACCAGCGGCTTCTTCTCGTGCAAAGCTTTCAGCTCCCGCAGGATGTTCTCACTAGCGGTTGCAGATCCTCCCGGGCTATTGATCCTGAATACCACCCCTTTGACGCGCGGATTCTTTCTTAATGCCCGGATATACTTAATCATTGTGCGATCTCCTATGGCTTGTCCGAAAACTGGATCGCGGCGGTCCTCACCATCTATGATCATGCCTTCAAAAACCAGAACAACCACCCGAGGAACAAACCCTATCCGAAACCGGATTCTTTTGATCAATTTTCTTTTAATCCTCTTCTTTGCCAGTTTGCTGGTAAGGTCATCCAGAGTACCCAGCTCATCGACCATTTCAGCTTCCAGTGCTTCAGGAGCAGTAAAGATGCGGCCGCCAATCATATCGTCCAGAGCCTTACTGGTAAAACCACGAGTCGTACCGGGAGAATTACTTACAGCCCCCCGCATGGAAGATACAGCACCATCAAGTAAAGTCGTATATTGCTGTCGTGCATACTTATCATATTTGTCAGTCCTCAGGTTATCAGCACCGCTTTTGTAACGATCTCTTCTGATGACAGTTACATCCACCTCATACTTATCAAGCAACTTCTTTAAAAACAAAGATGGCATTGCCATACCCAAAAACGACACCTGTCCCAAAGGATGGAGGATCCTGTGCTTACAGGCAGACGACAATACACAGTCAAAAGAATTATATTCCGGTGCATAATAGTATAGTTCTTTACCAGATTCAGCCAGGCGCTGAAATGCAGCACGTATCTCTTCCAGTCCGCCAAAAGCAGGCACAGAAAACCCAGTTTGCCGGTCTATAAGTACATGTTGTATGGACCGGCTCTCCAGTATCCCTTCAATTTGTGAATAAAACAGGTCAAACCTAAAGTGCTTTTGTTTTGTCCTGCCGGGACTTATAGTCCGGGAGCCTATCTCCTGGTATTTGCCGCTGAGTTCAATTTTTACGTAGCGCATGAATTTATCAATTTAGGTGGTTCCTTAACAAAGATATAAGAAAAAATACTTAAAAACCCTTATTCCAATTTAACAGTTAATGGTTGACCTTATTTTAAAAAAATTACTATTGATACAGATGGGAAAAAGAAATATATGTTAATTACATTAATGTCTCTGAAAAAAAAATTCAATATTGAGCCCGCTTAATGCTTTATTTTGTAATTTGTATTAATCAAATATTTCAGGCTTATGAAAAAACAAAAAAACATCCATCAGCCATTAACTAATAAAGAATCAGCAAAGTCTGTTTCTGAAGTGACCGATCAGAGCAAATCTTATGGATCCTGTTGTTTGGACAGAAGAGAATTTATACGAATAACAGCACTAGGTACAACAGCGGCAACTCTTTCATTCACACCTGAAATTTTCTCTGGCCAAAAGATTACTTACGAAAACTGGGACCCATACAAGCCATTTAAAATACACGGGAAGCAACTCAGGGTTCAACCGGTTTTTATGTACAATATTCCCGAAAGAAGGGAACAAACTTCCTGGAGACCCTGGGGAAGTATTTACACTGAAGAGAAAGCTGTTGAAGAAATTCAGCGTATTAACAGGGAACTATCTGACATGACAGCTTCTTCGGACTTTCCTCTTAAATTTTTGCCTGTTATAAAAATTCAGACAGTAGATCAGGCTAAAAAAATTCACAATAATGATTATGACGTTGTTTTACTTTTTGCTGCGGGAGGGTCAGGCGAGTTATTCCAGGCATGTACCACGGATAAAAAAGACAATATCATCTTTGTACGACATCAGTCAGGGATGCTGTATCAATGGTACCAGGTTCTGGGCACTCGTTTTCTGAAGACCGACGAACCAAAAACCAAATCAGATAATTCCGTTTCAACGCATGTCCACGTAGAAGACGTTGTTGTTGATGATTATTCCGAATTGCTATGGAGGTTGCGTGCACTTTATGGAGTCAAAAATTTTATTGGCACAAAAATAGTTGCACTGGGAGGGGCATGGGGAAAATACAGTCCGGAAGCACCCGGCATGGCAAGGGATCTGTTCAAAATGGATATTATAGATGTAACCTATGATTCTGTTGAAACAAGGATTGTTAATGCATTGGCGGATAAGGAGCTGATTAGAAAAGCAGAGAAATTAACCGATAAATACCTCACCCTTCCCAATACGAATCTTAAAACGAATCGTAAATTTGTAGTTAATGCATTCTTGCTCTATTTTCTTTTTAAAAACCTGATGCAGGAAAATGGTGCCTCTGCATTCACTCTTCGGAACTGTATGCGAACCATCATACCTGTATCTAAAACAACAGCATGCCTTTCACTAAGTCTGCTTATGGATGAAGGGTATCTGGCCTTTTGCGAATCAGATTTTGTAATTATACCTCCGGCTGTCTTATTGGGTCATATATCAGGTAAACCGGCATTCTTTCATAATTCTACTTTTCCTCACAAAGCAATGGTGCATTGCGCCCATTGTGCCGCCCCCCGCCGTATGGATGGTAATAACTATGACCCTGCAGATATCCTGCCGCATTTTGAATCTGACTATGGCGCTGCACCAAAAGTTACTTTACCAACAGGTCAGGAGGTTACCTTTTTAAATCCTGAATACAGTACCGGTCGCTGGCTTGGTTACAAAGGAAATATCAGGGAAAATCCGTTTTTTGACAGTTGTACTTCACAACAAATTGTTGAAATACAGGGAAACTGGAAAAAACTGAAAAATGAAGCAAGAGATTCTCACTGGGTAATGGCATATGGGGATTACCTGAAAGAAGGTGAATATGCTGCCCGCCGTATCGGGGTAAACTGGGAAGATCTTCTTTAGAATTAAAATGTTATTTGGTTTCTTTTCCTGTTACCGCAGCTTAAAAAGGTTGAATACCAGAGAATCAATCACTGTTCTTATATTTCTTCAATTCATTAAAATGATCCATTACCAGCCTCTCTTTTGTTTCTCTTGACCTTTTTCTAAAAGTCTCAAATTCGTCCTTTATTTCGTCAATATCTTTCAGGGTGCGGACCGTTACGGCTCTATTCCTTAGATATATAAGAAGCCCGAGAACAAACAATAATGACAATCCAACTATTATGGACCATACCAATAAATTATAACCTGACTTTTGCATAGGAATTCCTAAGAAGAAAAGCCTGTCCCGGTTTTCCACAGCCAAATTCAATTCTTCCCTGACACCTGCAAGTTGCATATTTAAAGAATCCATGTTCCTGTCCTTTTCTTCCAGTTGTACTGCCAACTCCCGGATATCAGCTTTTACCTGGTTTAAAGAATCAAGTGAATTATTCTTGACCAGTTGAAACATATCCTCACGAATAGCTCTGAAGTTCTCATAGATCCGGGTTCTCTCCTGTATATAATCAAGTTGCTCCTCCATTGAACCTGATTGCAATACTTCAGGCACTTGGGCCTGACCAGTGGAATTGCTCATATTAGAAATTAATATCACTGCAATAAGAATGAAGTTTTTCAGGTTAGCTGACTTTTTCATAAAAAATAGTTTAATAAAATAAAACAAAAAGATGTATTGGTTATTTAATGTTAAATGATTTAAGTGTTAACGATATCGAATTAACATATGGTATTGAAACATATTATATATTTTGGAAAAATAATCTTGCATCTTCTATTGTTCTCTGATCAAGTACCTTTGCTACTCCCGGTTAATCAAATTATCTGAAATACTTTTTTTAATTTTTATTGAATTAAAATCTATAAATTACTGTGGGGTGAATCTTTCAATAGATTTATAAGGTAACGGAGCATATCGGTCTGGATAAAGTCCACATTCATTTCAATGGCTTCCCTGTTTCGTGCACGGGTATGGGTATTCAAAACAGATACCATAATGCCCAGGGAATGGGCTGTTCTGACCTGATCGGCTGACAAAAGGTGAACAGACATAGTGATACCAGGAAGATCATACTTAAGGGCTGTCTCAATTGCTACATTAAAATCATCACCATAGAAAAAAATTTTAAGATCATCCCGTTTGCTTTGCATCGTCTCTATAATATCGGTTCTTTTAAATTCAATGTAAATGTTTTCCCCAAGTTCAAACTGATCAATAAGGTTAATTAAATTATCTGTAAAGGTATCCAGGTAGTAACCGGATGTATCGGGATTGAAATTTTTGCAATCAAGAATAATAATTATTTTCTGGTGATCGGGAATACCGGAGATTAAAGAGTCCAGCCTCATAACCGGATAATCGGTATAGACGGGATTAAGGTATTTCGCACTGCTTATTTGTTTCCAGTTCTGATCATAAATCTGCCCCTTTGCAGTCGATCTCTCAGACATCTCATAGTCATGGTAGGCAACAAACACTCCATCTTTGGTCATCTGCACGTCAATCTCCACACCATTTGCTCCCATAGTGATAGCTCTCATGATGGAAGGATAACTGTTCATGGGATAATTATGAGCTATGCCCATTCCCCCGTGGCCAATAACGGTTATCTTATTATCATTTAGATTTGTGACAGATACCTCGGTTTTCTGACATGACAACAGCAAAACAATTGTTGCAACCTGCAAAACAAAAATCCTTCTCATAAGTGAATATTTGAATTACATCCTTATAACCCATTATTTGATTTTCAAAGTACCCGGGAACTTCAGATATGAAAGATACAAATCGTTATGATAAGTATCATATATCTCCGCCGGAATTAATGAAATAGAAGGCTTTGTGGCAGGACTATTAAAAAGCATAACCAAAAGAGACTCCACCCCAGTGTACAAATCTTTTGTAAAACTCGTATATAGGAGTGTATCCCAGCCTGAATACAAAACCTCCCTCTTTTTTTGCGTACCTGTATCCGACAGCAAAGTTAGCACTCAGCCTGTTTACACGCACTGGTTGCCAGTTAGCCTGGCTTACCTGAACTATACTGGAAAATGTATTGCCAAGACCAACTTCAATACTATGAGGTGCATATATATATGTATTGATGGAAAATGGAAATATCAGATCGGGATTGATATTTCCGGTAAAATCCCGAACATTGTAAGTCCCTGCTCCAACCCTCATCCCCATACTTAATTCCCCTTTTCTGTAAACCAGCTTCTCATAGTTAACCGATCCATAACCGCCGGCGCCCAGAATCTCAGCATATATAAGGTTACGGGATTTACTCGGCTCACCCGAAAATAAATCCGGACAGTACACCAGAAGGACAAACAGAACATATAAATACCCTGGCATAACAATATCTGTTGAGTCTGCTTATAACTTGATAAAGATCTTCTTTTTGTATAAAATATAGATCGGAAGATAAACAATCATAACATATATAAGCGCATAAAGAAGGCTTGCCAGCTTTATAGGCAAGCCTATATCTGCAAGCCCTTCCACAAAATGTCTATTAAGTGATTGCCCCCAGTATGGTAATCTGTAAAAAAACAGGGCAAGCACTCCTGCCAGCACATAAGCAGTTATGGCATTTGCACCATAAATAATCCCGAAGCTTGTTCCCCGCCTAAAATTCAGCAGGTCAATAAAAAACATCGCGGTAGCAAGTGTCATGGCTGCCAGTCCGCTGGTAAACAAAACATAGGAGCTGGTCCATATTGGTTTATTGATTGGGAAGGTCCATCCCCAGACTTCACCCATTATCGCTGAAAGAAAGCCAAGAGAAAACAACCATAAAATGACCCTTTCAGTACTTATTCCTTTCACTATAATCGTTCCGGCAAGCATGCCGGTTATCCCTGTAGCGATGGATGGCAGGGTGCTGAAAATACCTTCCGGATCCCAGGTCCCCTGCCACATTGTACCGGGTAAATACTGACTATCAATCCATGCAGCAAGGTTAAGACCCGGTTCAAGCATAGGTTTGCCAATTCCCGGCACCGGGATGAGGGTCATGGCAAGCCAGTAAAAAACAAGGATTACAGCAGCTGTCCATGCCTGAGCTTTCCACCCGGTAGTGAGAAAGAGAAATGAACAGGCTGCAAAAACAATGGCTATTCTCTGTAAAACACCGGCCACCCTGAGTGTTTCAAAATCAAAGGATGGAAAAAGGTTTAGAAAAATACCAACAGCAAAAATTTTGATGCTGCGGATTACAATTTTTTTGTAAAGTTCTTTTTTGGGGAGGCCCGCCTCTTTTCTTTTTTTGTAGGCTAGAACTATTGATATACCTACAATAAAAATAAAAAACGGGTATATAAGATCGGTAGGTGTGATTCCGTGCCAGTATTCATGAAGCAGGGGGGCGTAAACATGGTGCCAGGTTCCCGGGTAATTGACCATTATCATAGCAGCAATTGTGAACCCCCTGAAGGCATCAAGAGAAACCAGCCTTGAACCTTTGGAGCTGGGAATATTGGCCATATAATTGTTTTTAGTTGTATATAAATCAGAAATAATATATCTTGTGATCCAAATTATAATCATTTCAAAAATATAAATATTATGGAAAGAACCGGCTTTTTTTTATCAATAATTTGCACGATCTTAATATTATCGGGCTGCAGGCCTCAATTACCGGAAGCTGATCAAATTGAAATAAGCTGGGAAGTGATCAGCAACACTCATAGTGATCAGCCCAGGACCAAGGCTGAATTTGTAATTAAAAACAATTCCAGGTTCCGTTTCAACGATAATAACTGGGCTCTCTATTATAATCAGGCACCCAGACCCAATATATCGACGATGCCCGGATCACTTACCGAGGTTGAATGGATCAACGGGGACTGGCACAGGATAGTTCCCCAGGAAGGTTTCAGGCTCAGGAGTGGTGAAGAAGTAACTATCACTTACGAAGCAAGCCGCTGGTGGATCAAGGAATCGGACGCACCCATGGGCTTGTATTTCGTATTCTATGACAGACATGGTAATGAAACCGAAATAATTACAGCAGATAATTATGAAGTGAAACCATTTACCAGGATAGAGCAGATAACCAGGCACAAGAATGATCTTTATCCAATTCCCACCCCGCAATGGAGGTATGAGAAAAATCAAGGTATGCACCATGTTCCCGAAGATGAACTTAAAGATATTATTCCCACCCCTGTAAGCATTAACACTACAGGAGAGTACGTGATTTTTACAGAACCGGTGGAAATTTATTATCAGGATGGTCTCAGAAAGGAAGCAGATTACCTGGCAGGTGTGCTGTCATCACTAACCGGACAACCTTTTACTCCTCTAACAGGAACGGAAGAAAAGCCTAACAGTATACTGCTGAGAAAATCAAATTTCAGCGTGAACGGGGTTGGCGAAGAGGCATACCGCCTGGAAGTAAGGAAAGACAGGAATATTTTAATTACCGGCACTGATAATGCCGGTGTGTTTTACGGAATACAATCCCTCAAATCCCTTATGCCGGTGAATGCCTTTCTGGGAACCGCCATGGGGGTAAGAATTAAAGAGATAAAAATTGAAGATGCACCGAGGTTTCCATACAGGGGCTTGCATGTAGATGTGGCACGTAATTTTCAGGAAAAGGATCAAATACTTAAAACACTTGACCTGATGGCATTCTATAAGATTAACACTATGCTGCTGTATGTCACCGAAGATGAGGGGTGGCGGCTTGAAATAAGAGACCTCCCGGAGCTTACCGAAGTCGGCGGTCAGAGAGAGCATACCGCCAAAGAGGACGCTGCAGTTCATCCTGCTTATGGATCAGGTCCGTTCCCATACGCGGAAGGAACCCATGGCAGCGGCTATTATACTCATGAAGATTTTGTTGAAATTCTCAGATACGCAAAAGACCGCCATATAACAATTATTCCCGAGGTAAACCTGCCAGGCCACGCAAGAGCAGCCATAAAAGCAATGGAAGCCAGGTATAACAGGTTGATGGCTGCCGGTGATGAAGAGGGAGCAAATCAGTTCAGGCTGATTGACCCTGAAGATGAATCAGAATATATATCACCGCAAAGCTTTACAGACAATGTAGTGAATGTTGCCCGCGAATCTGTTTACCGGTTTTTTGAAACAGTGGTAGACGGAATTATTGCAATGTACCAGGAAGCCGATGCACCCCTGGAGATATTCCATACCGGTGGCGACGAAGTGCCTGAAGGGGCCTGGACCCAATCTCCGATGATTGATGAACTTCTTAAGGATTTGCCGGAAATTACCGATCCAAAAAATCTTCAGGCCTATTTCTTTGACAGGGCAATCAAGATTCTTGAAGAGAGAGATCTTAAAATAGCCGGATGGGAGGAAGTGGTTCTGCTAAAAGATGAAGCGGCGACCTATATTCCCAACCCTGAATTCACTGACAGAAATGTTATACCCTATATATGGAATAATTTGTGGGATAACCAGGACCTGGGATACAGACTTGCAAACCTTGGATACCCTATAGTTCAGTGCCACGTATCAAATTTTTATTTTGACCTTGCCTATAACAAGGATCCTGAGGAGCCCGGCTTGTACTGGGCAGGCTTTGTCAACACAAAAGATGCCTGGTACTATGCTCCTTATGATGTTTTTAAAACTACACTAAGAACTGCAATGGGAAGGGAGATTGATATTGATAAGGAATATGCAGATATGGAGCGCCTGCGCCCGGATTCAGAAAACAATATTATGGGATTGCAGGCCCAGCTATGGAGTGAAACAATCCTTGGCCCGGATATGCTTGAATATTACACGCTTCCCAAGGTGATAGGTTTTGCTGAGAGTGCATGGACCAGTGAGCGCAGCTATGAGCGTATTGAAAACAGGGAGCAAAGGGAAACAGAGGCAAACAGGAAATGGAATGTGTTTGCCAACACGCTGGCTCAAAAGGAGCTTCCCCGGCTAGCCGGCCTTCACGGAGGGTTTAATTACCGCTTGCCACTGCCCGGGGCCATAATTGAGGATGGTGTCCTGCATGCCAATATTGAGTTTCCCGGACTGATTATAAGATATACAACCAACGGTGATGAACCGACACGCAGATCAGCTTTATATACTGAACCGGTAGAGGTAACGGGAGAAGTCAGACTAAGGGCTTTCGATATGGCAGGCAGGCACAGCCGCACTGTCACACTTGAATAGTCGGTAACTTTATATAGCTGCAGATTTGACCCGGTGTAAGCCAATTAACTGGCATGCACCGGGTCATTTAATGTAATTCAATATATTTCTTTTTTGTTTACAAAAGAAGATATAGTGCAGCTGCAATAAAAGCTCCTGTTACCGGTCCAACCACAGGCACCCACGAGTAAGCCCAATCACTGTCACCTTTGAATTTCAAAGGATAAAGAAAATGAACCAGGCGCGGACCAAGGTCGCGGGCAGGGTTGATGGCATATCCGGTAGTCCCGCCAAGCGACATGCCTATTCCCACAACAAGAAGTGCAACAGGCAGAGCACCAATAGACCCAAGGCCTATTGTGGTATCAGGCATAGATGGTGATGAAATGCCAGGGTCTATGAAATGAAAAATTGTAAATATAAGTACAAAGGTGCCTACAACCTCACAGAAAACATTGGATGGATAATTTCTTATCGCGGGGCCGGTACAGAAAACAGCAAGATTTGTTTCCTTATCTTCTGTTATATTAAAATGATGCCTGAAAAACAGGTAGACTATTGAAGCCCCGAAAAATCCCCCCAGTAACTGGGCAATAATATATCCCGGTACCAAAGACCAGCTGAACATCCCTGCAAATGCAAATCCCAGGGTTACGGCAGGATTAATATGTGCGCCGGAATAAGGCATGGCAATAATCACCCCAAGGAAGACACCAAGTCCCCAGCCGAATGTAATGACCACCCAGCCTCCGCCATTACTTTTGGTCCCTTTTAAAACTGTGTTTGCAACAACCCCGTCTCCCATCAGAACAAGAATGGCTGTGCCAATAAACTCATATA
>SLPB01000181.1 GCA_007132225.1 Bacteroidales bacterium
CGGAAGGCAGCCTTTTTTCCTTCTATATCATGTGGCAGTAACCTGCGCCCCAACCAGCTACCTGGTCCGGATAAGCATGAGGCCGCCAAAGGTGATCAATCCGTTCACAACCAGTATTTCATAACCAAACTGAAACCCGCCCAACAGGACTTCAGAATTGGAATCCAGAAGCCAGGTGAGCAAAGGCGAGGCGATGGCAATCCATGGAACAAACCTGTCCCTCACTTTCAAATCAGTGAATATACCAAAGGCAAACATCCCCAGCAGGGGCCCATAAGTATAACCGGCAACCGTAAATAGAGCACTTATCACACTCTGATCGTTAAGAAGCCTGAAAAACACGATTATAATACCCAGGGCCACAGCCATACAGACATGCACCAATTTTCGCGTCTTCATAAGGCCCCTCTCATCCTTTGAACCTGCATTAAGAATATCAACTGTAAAGGAGGTGGTCAGGGCAGTAAGGGTTGAATCAGCGCTGGAATAGGTGGCAGCCACCAGCCCGACTACAAAAAACACCATTATAAAAGGAGGCAGATAGCCCTGTGTTGCAATGAAAGGAAAAATATCATCTGCTCTTTCAGGAAGCGGAATGCCGGTTTCCACGGCAAATATCAGCAGAAGGGCTCCAAGTGAAAGTAACAGAAGCTTGACGGGCACCAGTGCAATTGTGAACCAGTACATATTCTTTTTTGCCTCGTAAATATTCCGGCAACTAAGATTTTTCTGCATCATATCCTGATCCAGTCCTGTCATTACGATGGCAATGAAAATGCCGCTAATAAACTGCTTTACAAAATGCCTGCTGTCGTTCCAGTCCTCAAAATAAAACACTCTTGAATATTCACTCGCTCTAATCTCACTGATAATACCTGCGGTATCAAGTTGAAGCTCTCCGGCAATTGCCAATATGGTAGCACCTGCAGCAATCAGCATGAAAAGCGTCTGCAGCGTATCGGTCCATATAATGGTCTTAATCCCTCCCCTGAAAGTATAGAGCCATATAAGAATAATGGTTATCGCCACCGTAGCGTAAAAGGGAATTGACCAGGCATCGAAAACGGTTATCTGAAGCACATTGGCCATAAGAAAAACCCGGAAAGATGCTCCTGCAAGACGTGAGAGAAGAAAAAAAAGTGCCCCGGTCTTATAGGAGTTATTTCCAAATCTGATATCCAGGTAGGAGTATATTGATGTGAGATTAAGCCGGTAATAAAGGGGCATGAGAATGTTGGCAATTATAAAGTAGCCAACCAGGTAACCCAAAACCATCTGCATGTAAGAAAAACTGCTCTCCCCCACCCAGCCAGGTATGGAAATAAAGGTTACTCCTGAAAGTGTGGCCCCGATCATGCCGAAGGCAACCACGTACCAGGGAGAGTTTCTGTTGCCAAGAAAAAATGCAGCATTCCCGCTATCACCTTTTGTAACCCGGGAAATCAATATAAGCAGAAAAAAATATACAAATACAACAGACAATACTAAAACAGGAGACATGAAAGGAATTATTAATTGACTTAAACCAGGAAATCAGATGCAAGATTACATAAAAAAATTTTAAGGGAATACTCAGGATTTACACCTAAGCCCCGGCACACTACTTTTACTGAAGATTAATCCTGATTAAGGCAGTAAATGGGAATTAACAGACAAAGCTTGTTAATCCACATTTTAGATATTAATTTTGTCATGCAAATAACCAAAAAGTGAACCAGGACAATTATCCATCCAGACTTCTTGAAACGGCAATTTCAGAGTTTGCCGGCCTGCCCGGCATAGGAAAAAAAACAGCACTGAGGCTTGTCCTCCACCTGCTTAAGCAGGATATTTCCGATGTTAAGAAATTCTCATCATCTATATTGCAACTTAAACAGGAGATCAGGCACTGCTCGGTCTGCCATAATATTTCCGATACCGGAATATGCAATATCTGTTCCGACCAAAAACGCAATCACAAAATTTTATGTGTAGTAGAAAATATCAAAGATGTGATGTCGATTGAAAACACCCGCCAGTATTCAGGAGTTTATCATGTGCTGGGTGGAATAATATCACCTATGGACGGTACAGGTCCGGGAGACCTTAACATAAAAACACTTGAAGATAAAGTTGCCGGGGGAGGAATTGAAGAAGTGGTACTGGCACTCAGCACAACAATGGAAGGGGACACAACAAATTTTTACATCTATAGAAAACTAAACAAATTTCCTGTCACAATATCCACAATTGCCCGGGGGATTTCTATTGGAGACGAACTGGAATATGCTGATGAAGTTACACTTGGCCGTTCAATTACCAACAGAACCTTATTTGAGTCCTCTTTTAACAATGGTAAAGGATATTAAATTTACTGAAAAGATCGAACCTTTTTTATTTTTTTTCGTAAATTTAATTGAGTCCGCCTTTAAGCCCGTTTTTAATCATGGCACCCCAATACAAGACATGTGATTAAAGAGAACGCGGATTTTACATATAAATAAAATACGCGATAAATGAACACAGGCATTTCCCCAGGCTTTATCATCATTATAACCTGCCTTTTAATTATCAGCACATCGCATTCTGATGGCCAGGCGCTTTCTGACTCCCTCGTAAGAGCGGGAAACAGAAAGATTGAGGTCAACGACCTTGAAGGAGCGATCAGGGATTTTCAGATAGTTCTCTCACTACAGCCATCTGATAACAGGGCACGTAATGGAATAATAACCGTGCTGTACCTTCAGGGAGACACGCGTAAAGCAAGCCGGGAGGTTGACAGAGCAATATCCGGCAATCCTGACTATGCGGGTTTTTACTACTCCCGGGGAATGATCTCCAACCAAAGAAATAATTACCGGCGTGCTATAGAAGATTTTACCAAAGCCCTCTCCCTTCAGGAATCAAATCTTTCAAGAATATACCTGAACCGTGGCATCGCAAAACTTAACCTGGACGATACCCGGTCCGCACTGGAAGATTTCACACTTGCGATTGATCACAATTCAAATAACATTGCAGCTTATAATTTCAGGGGCATGATAAACTACAGGGATAATAAATTTGAGCTGGCCATAGAAGATTTTGACAGAATCATAACAATTAATCCTGATAATGATGTAGCCCATTACAACAGGGCTATGGCTTTATTACGTTCAGGTGTTTCCAGTACTGCATGTGTGAATTTTCACAGATCATGTCAGCTTGGAAACCGCAATGCATGCCAAATGATCATTATGGAGTGTCAGTAACAGATAAGCTTTTATCTGCAAAGCAAACCACTTAGCTGCTTATCTGCTGATTTGTCTGAATAATTACAGATAACCCTGAGCATCATCATTAATAATCAATCCTTATTTTTATCTTTATCCCAAAATGCGGCAAAAGCACCCTTAGGTTTTATAAGTGAAACCATTTACGATGCGGATCATTAATCAAAAGCCCATCAGGTCAAACAGGTGAATATAAATTTTTGGTGGTGATAAAACTTTCAGTAATAATTGTAAGCTACAACGTAAAGCTTCTTCTTGACCAGTGCCTGCGTTCAGTAAAAAAAGCTTCATCAGGAATTGAGTCGGAGACTTTTGTTGTTGACAATAATTCCCTGGATGGATCTTCCGGGTTAGTTGCAAAAAAATTCCCCGATGTTAACCTTATCATTAACAACGTAAACCGGGGGTTTTCAAAAGCCAGCAACCAGGCCCTTCTTCATGCCAGGGGCAAATACATCCTTTTTCTTAACCCGGACACACTGGTTGAAGAAGATACTTTTAAAAGATGTATAGAGTTTATGGATTCATGCCCCGGGGCAGGGGCAGTAGGGGTGAAAATGATAGATGGAAAAGGAAAGTTTCTCCCAGAGTCAAAGAGGGCGGTGCCTACCCCACTGGTGGCATTTTTCAAGATTTGCGGACTAACCGCTCTTTTTCCGCGATCAAAACTTTTCGGAAAATATTACCTGGGCCATCTGGATAATGAAAAGACTCATAAAATTGAGGTGCTGACAGGTGCGTTTTTCTTTGCCAGAAAAACAGCACTTGACAAGACTGGTTGGTTTGATGAGGATTTCTTCATGTATGGAGAAGATATAGACCTTTCCTTACGCATGTTAAAAAATAACTACAGTATTTATTATCATCCCGTTACGCGAATTACACACTATAAAGGTGCAAGCACCCGCAAATCAAGTGTTAATTATGTCCTTATCTTTTACAAGGCAATGATTATTTATGCAAAAAAGCATTTTGACTTTCCGGGCTCATTCTTTTTAATGATACTTTTTTACATTGCCATATGGCTCCGTGCTTCATTGTCAATTACCAGGAGGATAATAAGCCGGATTGCTGCACCTGTTTTTGATGCAGCAATCATTTGTGCAGGATATCTTGTTGTACCTTCATCGTGGGAGCAACAGCTTTTACCTGCAGGCCAGGCCCACCTTGCGGAAAACCAGTTTGTAATAATCCCGGCTATTATCCTTATCTGGATAACAGCCATTTATTTTTCCGGCGGATACAGGGATCAGTTAGAAATTTCCAGAATGCTAAGGGGGGTGTTGTTCGGAGCTATGGCTATACTGCTTGTCTATGGAATGCTTATCCCCGGCTGGCACATTAAAACAGTAACAATAATACCTCTTGCTCTCTGGGCGGCACTTGGAATGAGCCTGACCAGAATTGCATTTTACTTTTTCAGGAAAAAAGCCGGGCAGCATTAATAAAGCATGTGTGCTTTACGAAGTCAAAATATTTTTTAAATTCCTTATAAACAGAGCTCAGCATATTGTTCGCAGGGTATTAAATCATCCGGGTTTCCAATAAGAATAGCCAGACCTGAGATTGCAACAGTCCCAGGGTTTGTATGTAATGGATAAAAATGGATTGAACAGTTTTTGATTATTTTTGTATTCAGATCATATCATTTTTAAAGCAAATTCAGGACTATGGCAAAATCAGAGCTTATATTACCCCCAATGGGGGAAGGGATAATTGAGGCTACCATAATAAAATGGCTTGTAAATGAAGGTGACCGGGTTGAGGAAGACCAGCCATTGCTTGAAATTGCAACTGACAAGGTTGATTCGGAAATCCCCTCCCCGGTAAACGGTATTATTTCAAAACTTATCCGGGCCGAAGGTGAGACTGCCGCTATAGGAGATATAATTGCAATAATAGAAACAGAATCCGGGTTTAATGAGACCCACCATGAAAAAGCAGAACAAAGAACTGAAGCAGCTAAAGAGAAGGACAAAGAAAAAGAGGAAGGGACTTACATAAGGGAAACAGTCAATAGTCCTGAAACAGATATAAATGTAACTGATGAAAAAGTTCATGATGTTCCCAGGCAGACACCATCCGGGATATTTATAACCCCACTGGTAAGAAGCATTGCAAAAAAAGAAAATATTTCTCCCGGTGAACTTGATAAAATTAAGGGAAGTGGTGAGAGTGGAAGAATAACCAAGGAAGATGTTCTGAATTACCTTAAAGTCAGGGCTGATAAAAATGTGGCTACAGACACATCAGGACACCACAGTTATCCTGCGGGCACAATTCCGGAAGAACAGATAACCAAACCCGGCAAGCCTGATGACCGGGATGAAAAAACCGGGATTGCCGCAGAAACAACACCGGAAAAAACAGGCGTCTCCCCCGGAGAAGGAGACCAGGTTATTGAAATGGACCGCATGAGGAAACTTATTGGCCAGCATATGGTCAGATCAAAACATACCTCCCCCCATGTAACCTCGTTCATTGATGCAGATGTTACCGAGCTGGTTAAATGGAGAACAACAATAAAGGATGAGTTCAAAAGACGTGAAAAACAAAACATAACCTATACTCCTTTTTTTATTGAGGCAGCAGCCAAAGCCCTGCGCGACTATCCCATGATAAACACCTCGGTAGCAGGAACAACAATTATTTTAAAAAAGTCAGTTAATATTGGTATAGCAGTGGCACTGCCTGACGGGAACCTTATAGCTCCGGTAATAAAAAACGCAGATGAAAGAAGCCTGATCGGACTTGTTAAGGCATTGAATGATCTTGCATACAGGGCAAGGAATAATAAACTTCAGCCAGATGAAGTGGCAGGAGGAACGTTTACTATAACCAATTTCGGAACCTTCAGAAATACTGCAGGCACACCAATAATAAACCAGCCCGAGGTTGCCATACTGGGCACAGGTGCAATTGTGAAAAAACCTGTAGTTATTGAATCCGATCAGGGTGATGTTATTGCCATCAGACAGATTATGACACTTTCTTTATCTTATGATCACAGGGTGGTAGATGGCGCACTGGGAGGCAAGTTTCTCAGGAGAATTGCAGAGTACCTGGAAGCATTTGACACTGCAAGAACAATTTAATTATTTATGGTCTGATCATAATCGCTTTTCTTTAATGTTTTTTTTTAAATTTGTTTGCTTTAAATTGTTCCGTATATTGGCATTGGTTTTACCAGCAAGATATGTTCTGTTTATGAAGATTCCATGATCAAAGTACTGCTCTTCTTTGCGTTCACCCTGGCAATTGCCGGCCCATTAAAAGCACAGGTATATTCTCAACTATACTCGGGGAAGCAGGAGATGTTTCTTGAAGCTGAATCTTATTATCTGTTTGAAGAATATAATGAGGCACTGCCCCTTTACCTGGAGATGCTTAAAGAACAGCCAGATAACGCATTTCTTAATTACAGGGCTGGCAGCTGCTACCTTAATATTCCCGGGGAAAAAAATCTTGCCATTGAATTTCTGAAAAAAGCCATAGAGGACATAGATAATCGTGATCGCCGGCCTACTTTCCGCACCAGAAAAGCACCTATGGATGCACTTTTCAACCTGGGTTATGCCTACCATATTAATTACCAGTTTGAGAAAGCACTTGATATGTACAATGAGTTTAGAAATAATATCAATAACACTGTATACAATATCGATATCGTAAATGAACATATAGAAGCAACTAAAAATGCCATAGAGAGTACAAAAAATCCTGTTTTTTTTCTGGAAGAAAACCTGGGGGAACGGATTAATACGAGGTTTTCAGAAACGAATCCTGTTGTTTCGGGTAATAAGAAAATACTTGTATTTACCCGCAGGCTGCCATTTTACGACGGAGTATTCTTTTCTAAAAAAACCAGTGAAGGAGAATGGTCCTGGCCCATGGAGATAACTCCCCAAATAGTAAGTGAGGGAGACTGTTATCCTGTTTCACTTTCATATGAGGGTGATGAGCTTTACCTGTATAAATCAGACAACCTGGTTGGTAATATATATGTAAGCCGTTTAATCGACGGACAATGGACTCCCATAAAAAAACTTAATGAAAACATTAACACAAACTACTGGGAATCCCATGCCAGCATATCAAAAGACGGAAACACACTCTATTTTACGAGCAATCGTCCGGGAGGCATCGGTGGACTGGATATTTATTATTCTAAAAGGAATAACTTGGGCGACTGGGGCCCCGCAGTGAATATGGGACCAAATATAAACACTCCCTATAATGAAGAGACTCCTTTCATTACAGAAGACGGAAGAACACTGTATTTCAGCTCATATGGGCACTACAACATAGGAGGCTATGATATTTTTTACTCATCACTTCTGGATAACGGGCAATGGTCAGTTCCGTTAAATGCAGGATATGGCATCAATACTCCGGATGACGACCTGTTTTTCAACCCTGTAAAAAACAGAACCTATGCATTTTTCTCAAAACATGATGAAGAGGGATTTGGGAACATGGATATATTCAGATACGAGTTCTTTTCTGACTCACATCCCCGCAAATTTCTTTTAAAAGGTGTAATGGAAAGAAAGGACGGATTGCAGACCTCGGCAAGGGCCAGGGTAAGCTTAATAGATCCGCTTTCAGGCGATAAAAAATATACTGTGACACCTGACCCAAAAACAGGTGAGTATGAGATAACAATAGAGGCTGGTGACTGGAAAGTATTATTCAGTGATGAGGGGCATGACGATATAATAAAATCTCTTGAGGTTCCCCTGGAAAGACCTGATTCTGAAATAAAATCAGATGTGCTGATGGAGAGGACTGACCCGGTCATCCCGGGAATAGCAGAAGTTATAACCGATACGATAATTCTTCCCCGGGAAACATGGCCTGAAAAAACCCTCGGTATAGAAAAACATCAGCACCGGATACTGGAAGAAAAACATATCAAAATCCCTATGAGGCTTGAACCCGGAACCTTCCTGGAGGTCGAAAAATATCTTGATGGCGGACTGATTGGAACTGAAAACATAGATATTGAAAGAAGAAGATTTGTTTATGGCTATATACCTGAACCAGGTGAGAATCTGCTTAAGTTCAGATATACAGACCCCGAAGGTGAAATTATTGAAGAGCAAGTGGTTATTAGTTTCCATCCGCCCGTTTCAGAAGAGATGCTCAGTAAAGTCAAAAATGGTGAAAAGAGAGACTCATTAATAAAAATATTGCTTTATGCCGCTCCCGGCAGTATGCAAAATGCACTGGCAGAAATGGAGATTTCGCACCCCGGCATTGCATCACCTGAACATCTCGTGGAATATCTTCATACAAAACAGGCATTCAGGGATTATGATTCTATCTTTCACTCTGCACAGGAGTTTATCGCTGCATTGATGCCGCATGTATCTGAAAATCTGGGGAAGTTCCTATCCGGCCTGATTAAAGAAGATAATGTTCCCGGATCAGTTAATGAATTGATATCCCTTATTATTGAGGGTAGCGACCAGTACGGCTATCTTAAATGGGAGATACTGGAGGTACTTCCAAAAATCACAACCACTGACACTACTCCTCCCGGCGATGATCAGGAAGCTCCCGAAGATGGGTTGAACTTTTCTTTATGGTGGCTGATAATACTTGCTTTGCTTTTACTGACATTATTTTATTTTAAGGGGAAAATTACCAAAAGAAAACATAAACATTAACCTGTACAAGGTAATCTTTGCAAAAACCTGCCAATATGCGGCTTATTATATTCATAATTTCATTATCAATTTGCAATGTATACACTCATGCTCAATGGCGCCAAAGTTCGCCTGATATTTTCGATGAAGCTTATGAATTCTACAGCTGGGGGGAATATGGGGAAGCACTGCCTCTTTTCACTCCTCTTTTAAGGGATCATGAGAATAATGACTATCTGCGGTATCTGGTAGCTGTATGCTATCTTAATATCGACGGACAGAGGCAGAGGGCATTGCCTTTTCTTGAACAGGCAACCCGGAACATCACTTTTGAGCATATACCAGGAAGTTTTAATGAGAAGTCGGCACCTTTGGAAAGTTTATATTATCTCGGACTGGCTTACAGGCTGGCCTACAGGTTTGATGAGTCGATTGAAAGCTTCCGCCGCCTGAAAAGCATGGCTGATAACAGGTATGATATGCAGCAGATTGAGAGAGAGATGGCTGTCACAAAAAACGCTGCTTTATTTTACAAAAACAGGGAAGATATCACTGAAGTCCCCATAAAGGCCTCTCCCGGTGTTGACCCTGCTCACAGTAACATAATTATAAGCGGAGATGAATCAACCATTGTTTATGTCGAACCTCAAAGATTCTATGACGCAGTATTCTTCTCCACAAATTCCGGCAGGGGGTGGTCAAAGCCTGTAAACATTACCACTCAACTGGGATCGGATGGACTTGCCTATCCGGTTTCTCTCTCCTTTGATGGCAAACAGCTCTACCTCTATCAATATGACCGTCTTTCCAACACAAACCTTTACTTAAGCCAAAGAGTCAACAGCAGGTGGTCGGGCATGGAAAAACTAAGTGACAATATTAACTCAGAAGCTTTTGAACAGCATGCCTCGTTGACAAAAGATGGAAATACGCTTTATTTTTCAAGTAACAGGCTTTCAGGAGAAGGAGGGTTTGATATTTACCATTCCCGGCTGGATGAAAATAATGAATGGGGACCTGCTGAAAATCTGGGCTCCCTGATCAATACCCCGTTTGATGAATCATACCCTTTTATCAGTCCCGATGGCAAAACACTATTTTTTAGTTCCAGGGGACACACGGGTATGGGGGGCTATGATATATTTGTGACACACAAAAAACCTGATGGTAACTGGACAACACCCCGAAACCTTGGCTATCCCGTAAACACACCTGACGACGATACATTTTTCATCCCGGTCAAAGAAGGAACAACAGCTTATTTAAATTCACGTAAAGAGGAAAATAATGACCGCAGGAAGTTTAAGAAAATCAGCTCATTTGAGGTTGATTCTCTGCCCTTTTCCACTTTAGCTTTAAATGTATCGAAACAAGTGGATGTCAAAAAGCCGGATGCTGAAATATTTTTAAAAGTGCAGCAGATGAACCCCGGAAATACTAAAGAAGTCAGGCGAACGCTTATTCCCGGGGAAGATCATGAACTGGTACTTGAGTGGGGTGAATACAGTTTAGAGTTTTCTTCTGAAGGCAACATAACCAAATCTATTTCAGTCACAATACCCGAATATTATCCTGATAAAAAGTATTATGTAAATGCAAAACTCAACAAAATAACAGCCGGACAAACAGGGCTGGCAGTTAATGATACAGGTCAGGCAAAAAATAAGTCCGGATTACCTTTAAAGTCAGACAAAATTGTGGTAATGGAAATAGAGCCGGTTCTTTTTGGTTTCGACCGCCACGATCTTGATGACCGCGCCCTTGCAATAACTTCAGAAGTGGCCGGTTTGTTAAATGAACATACTAAAGTAAACATTGAATTAAGGGGATACACCGATGCCCTGGGCCCTTCGGCCTACAATAAGCACCTTGCAGGGAAACGTGCAGAATCAGTAGCCGGTGCACTGGTCACTTACGGAATTAATAAAGACAGGATCAGTATTATTCCTGTGGGAATGAATAGTTACATAGCAAGGAACACTACCACTGATGGCCGGGACAATCCTGAAGGAAGAAGATTTAACAGGAGGGTTGAACTTGTCTTTTCAAATTTACCGGTGCACATAGAATTTAAAAATATACTTTATATACCCGAAAACCTTAAAAAATAGATGTTTTGAGCATTCTTTCAGGAAAGAGCGTTAATTTAAGAGCCTTGGAGCCCACTGATATTGATCTGCTTTACAGTTGGGAAAATAATTCAGATATATGGTCTGTAAGCAACACACTGGTGCCGTTTTCAAAGTTTATCCTTGAGAAATACATAGCTGATTCTCACATGGATATTTTTCAGGCCAAACAACTGAGGCTTATGATAGATTACAGGACAGACAATAAACCTGAAACAGTGGGAGCAATAGACCTGTATGATTTTGACCCACTGCACAGGAGAGCCGGAATAGGAATACTCATAAGTGATGAAAAGTACAGGAACCAGGGTGTAGCGACTGAAGCACTGAGATTGCTCATAGATTATTCCTTTACAGTTTTGCAGCTCCACCAGCTGTTCTGCTATATCGATTGTGATAATAAAGTCAGCATCAAACTTTTCGAAAAGTTCAGGTTTAAAATTACCGGAGAGAAGAAAGACTGGAATAAAACCCCCGGAGAGTGGAAAAGCGAATTTATGCTACAACTTATAAATCCCCGTGATTTTTAAGTAAAGAAGGGTAATCAGGTATCTGCTTCAGAAACTCCCAGCTTTTTTTATCGTGGTCAAGCTTTGCACAATAGTGAGCCATTCCATTGCTTACTATAAGGTAATTAACCTTCATATCCAGATTATAACCTGCTACCTGGTCAAACACCAGTTGTGAAACAGGGATCCCCGGAGCTTTGCATTCAGCAATTATAAGCGGTTTGCCAAGCCTGGAGAACAATACAATATCCGCCCTTCTTTCCATCCGGTTAATTTTCAATGGCATTTCAACTGCCATAAGGGAAGGGGGATATTTTTTTTCTTTAACCAGATATGATATAAGGTTCTGCCGGACCCATTCCTCAGGGGTCAAAACAATATAACGTTTTCGAATATTGTCGAAAATATATTTTCTTTGTCCTTCAGATTTTATTTTAAAGGAATATTCAGGTAAATTGAGCTTCTGAAGCATGATTAAATAATTACAGGTAAACCTAACCGCAGCAGGCAGTTATAAAATAATATTAAAGCTATCTTATTCCAGGAAATAAACAAAAATATGAAAACTAAACGGGAAATAGTAGATAACTGGTTACCCAGATATACAGGTAACCCGTTAGATAATTTTACAGAATATATTTTATTGACTAATTTCAGCAATTACCTGGAATTGTTCTCGGAAATTAATGATGCCCCCGTCATAGGACAGGATCACCCTATGCCTTGCTGTGTAGCTAACGGTATTACCATAATAAATATAGGTATGGGCAGTGCCAATGCTGCAACTATCATGGACCTGTTAAGTGCAGTGAATCCAAAAGCAGTACTGTTTCTGGGAAAATGCGGTGGACTTAAAAGCAAGAACAAACTGGGAGACCTGATACTTCCAATTGCAGCTATAAGGAGCGAAGGAACATCGGATGACTACCTGCCTCCTGAAGTTCCGGCGTTACCTGCCTTTAATCTCCAAAGGGCCGTTTCATCGGCAATAGTTCAGGCTGAACGGGATTATTACACAGGAACCGTATTTACAACAAATAAAAGAGTATGGGAATATGATCAGCGTTTTAAAAAATATCTTCAAAAAACCAGGGCAATAGCAATTGATATGGAAACTGCCACCATATTCATAGTTGGCTTTGCCAATGGTATTCCATCAGGAGCGCTCCTGCTGGTTTCGGACCAGCCAATGATATCAACAGGAATAAAAACATCCGAAAGTGACAGGAAAGTTACAGAGATGTTTGTAAATGATCATTTAACTATTGGCATAAGCAGTTTGCGTGAGATAATAACCCACTCTGCCTCGGTAAAACATCTGAAATTCTAATAATAATGACAGTCAACGAAATAGTTGGTGAGATAAAAAACAAAACTTTCCGTCCTGTATATCTGCTTCATGGACAGGAACCGTATTATATAGACATGGTCACAGATTTTATCTGCAAAAATGTTTTAAGTGAAGAAGAGAAGGCTTTTAACCAGTCAATATTTTATGGCAGGGACACCGATGTTGTGACATTGATAAACACAGCAAGAAGTTTTCCCATGATGTCCAGTCACCAGCTGATAGTTATAAAGGAAGCCCAGCAAATGAAAGATATTGACAAACTTTCCATTTATGCTGAGAATCCACTTAAATCAACTATCCTGGTCATTAATTACAAATATAATTCATACGATAAAAGGAAAAAGCTTTACAAAGCAGTACAGAAATCCAACGGTGTATTGCTTGAGTCTCCACGATTATACGAGAACAAGATACCCGAATGGATAACATCATGGCTCAAAAGCAGGAATTGCAGCATTGATCTTTCTGCATCCATGTTGCTTGTTGAATACCTGGGTGCTGACCTGGGGAAAATTGCAAATGAACTGGAAAAGCTAATAATTGCAATGCCTGAAAATGACAAGAAAATAACTTCAGTAATCATAGAAAGAAATATCGGTATAAGTAAGGATTATAATAATTTTGAACTGCAGAAAGCACTGGGGCAAAAAAACGTTTTAAAAGCCAACCGTATAATCAATCATTTTGCGAAAAATCCCAAAGCAAATCCCTTTACCCTGACTATCACATCACTCTACTTCTATTTCAGCAAATTATTCACACTGCATTTTTTAGAAGACAAATCCAGAAAAAATATTGCATCTCAACTCAGGATCAACCCATTTTTTGTGACTGAATATGAACAAGCTGCCAAAAAGTACAACCCCAGGAAAACTGCACAAATAATTTCCTGGCTAAGAGAATACGACATGCGGTCAAAGGGCTTCGGCAATGTCTCTGTAAGTGAGGGAGACCTGCTTAAAGAGCTTGTATATAAAATTTTACACTGATACTTATCCCTAAAAATATTTTTTATGACAATTTATATTGTGATCTTCACCGCACTTATTTCAGTATTGGCCTTTTCCAGGCCTCAACTGTTTAATAAGTTGCAGTTCAATCCTTATAAGGTTTATCACCGGAAACAGTATTACAGGTTGCTGACCCATGCTTTGCTGCACGCGGACTGGATTCATCTTATAATAAATATGCTCGTACTTTTGTCCTTCGGAACAGCAGTGGAGTATTATTTCGCACAGTCTGAAATTACAGGCACACTAAGATTCCCCGGCCTGATCTATATTCTGCTTTATGTAAGTGCGGTAGCAGTATCATCGCTTACTACCCTGGCAAAACATAAAGATAATCCGGGGTATAATTCCGTTGGAGCTTCGGGAGGCGTATCGGCTGTTGTATTTACAAGCATCTTTTTTGCTCCCTGGCAGAACCTTTTGCTTTATGCAATAATTCCAATTCCCGGAGTTGTATTTGGTGCATTGTACCTTGCTTATTCACACCATATGAGCAATAAGGCTTCCGATAATATTAACCATGATGCCCATTTTATCGGTGCTGTTTACGGACTGTTATTCCCTCTGCTGGTGGACATTAATCTTTTTGGAGATTTTATTCAACAGCTTTTCCGGCTTTAGCCTGCTAATATAAATAACCCCGCTTTTTAACCTTGCTGTTTACACCATCATAAATTTCAAGTTTATCTTTAACAGAATGAAGGGTTTGAAACATAAAAGATTTATCTGCCTCAACGGTGAAATGCTGCCGGCCGGAAAACCATCAATTGTCCATGTTAACAGGGCCTTTTGTTATGGTGATGCGCTATTTGAAACCATACATGCTAACGGCACAAAGCTCCAGTTTTTCCAGGAACACTATGAACGCCTGGAAAAAAGCATGATAAAGCTCCGGATGAAAAAAAGCAGTCAGCTTGAAGTCAATGCCCTTGAGTCGGCTATCGTCAGATTATTAAATAAAAATCACCTTTACCAGGGTGTGCGTGTGCGGTTAACTGTTTTTCGCAACTCAGGAGGTTTTTATACTCCCGAAACCAATGACTGCTCATTTCTTGCTGAAACCATCCCACTGCCGCATGATCAATATCATTTAAATGAGAAGGGATTAAAGGCAGGGATGTTTACAACTCTCCGCAAGCATCCGGACGAGCTTTCAAACCTTAAAACAGCCAATTCCCTTATTTATATTATGGCAGGATTGCACAAAAAAGAAGCAGGAGTGGACGAATGCATAATTCTCAATACACATGACAGGCTGGCAGAGTGTATAAGCTCCAATATTTTTATAAAGAAAGGAGGAACCCTTTACACCCCTGAATTGGATGAAGGATGCGTTGAAGGGATTATGCGCAGCCAGATAATTCGTGTCGCCGGACAGGAAGGTATGGAATGTAAAGAATCCCAAATTTCGGAAATCGACCTCCTGCAGGCCGATGAATTTTTTATTACCAACTCAATAACAGGAATACAGTGGGTTGTTGCTTACCGGCAAAAGCGGTATTTCAGCAAAACAGCCAGGATGCTGATTACCAGTCTTAATAAAGAGCAATTCGGCTAATGCAGGTTGAAGTATCTCATGGACGGTTAAGGGTTAAGCTCTAATTTAATCCGGAATTTTCGGGAAAGTTTGTCCATAACTTAAACTTGTCCCCAAGGATATGCAGCACCTCCTGCCATGACTCCTTGTTCCGGCTGTTCATTATGATTCCGCTTTCAAGTTCGCGCACCACCCATGAATCCTCTGATATTTCCCTTTCCAGCTGATTTGGCTCCCATCCGGAGTAACCTACAAAAAACCTTATCTGTTCACTGGTTAGTAAACCCTGATGAATGAGTTTCTTTACAACTTCGAAATCCCCCCCCCACCAAAGATCCTCAGTTACCTTAACACTTTTGGGTATTATATCCCCCAAACTGTGAATATAATGCACCGAATCGGTACCCACTGGTCCGCCAACAGAAATTGAGGTATCAATTGCAGGAAAGTCTGACATAATTTCGCTTATGTCTACATCAACGGGTTTGTTAAGAACAAATCCAACTGAACCTTTTGAACTATGCTCTGTTAAAAGGACAATAGACCTTTTAAAATAAGCATCATTTAAAAAGGGATCAGAAATAAGCACTCTTCCCTGCTTCGGGACAATATTATTGTGATCAATCTTAAATATGTCAAATGGCAGATCCACAAGCAGTGTTTTTTACAATTAGAACTTTGATATATAAAACAAATTATTATCTGCTTTTGTTTATCGCAAAACACATACCATCATTTACATTGCCTATTAATAACAAGTACAATTTAAGAAAATTTAATTATTTATAAGCCTTATTTTCGGTAAATAATAAAGTTATCTTCACCCTTTATACAATATCGCAGCTTTTTCGGCCGAAAGGGCTATCCCCTTAATCATTGCAGAGCTAAAGCCCTCGTACTCCATAAGGTTCAGACCAGCAATAGTACAACCTTTGGGTGTTGTAACCTTATCTATTTCCTGTTCGGGGTGACTTTTTGCGGATAACAGGAGTGAAGCGGCGCCTTTAGCTGCTTGTGTAGCAATACTCAAAGCATGGCCGGATTGCAAACCAATCTCAATCCCGCCTTGTGATGCAGCCCTGATAGCACGCAGAAAAAATGCAATTCCACAGGCACCAATAGCGGTCGCTGCAATCATCTCATCCTCATTAACAACCAATGTCTTGCCAACCAGATCAAAGAGTCCTGAAGCGGTCTCCAGGGCATTTACACTTACTCCGTTGGAAGCAAGGCATGTCATTGATTCACCAACAGAAATTGCAATGTTCGGTGTTGCCCTTACTACTGGTATACCCTCTCCGGTAATTTGCTCGATCTGATATATTTTCACACCGGTAACCACAGATATGACTGTATGCTGATCTTTTTTCAAAACCGGGCTGATCTCCTTTAGCAGTTCATCAACCTGCTGAGGCTCGACAGCAATTATTACAACATCTGATGAGGTCACAGCCTCAACATTGTCATTCATTACAATAACCCCGGAGTCCTTCATAAAAGAAAGCAGGTGCACCCTTCTTCTTGTAAGCCTGATGTTTTCAGGCTTAAAAATACCGGAACGCAGCAGGCCGTGAGCTATTGAAAGACCAATGTTACCAGCTCCCAGGATTGCTATACGACTGTTTGAATCTAACTTATTCATTATATAACTGTTATTATTAAACTATTTAAATTATAAAAAACTGCCCTGATCGTCCAAAAATAAGTCGTGAGAAAAAATGTCCCGTCTGAGAAATTTTATGCTGTATTTTTTTAAACTTTTTGCAAATGGGTAAATACAGTAACTGGTAATCAGGCAATCAGCACATTTGACACTTATACCGGAGGATCAGGCAACAACCTGTAAAAATAGTCAAAAAACAACCAATTCAATAGAACAAGTATACAAATCCAACTTTTTCATACCCAACCCGGAGGAAAAACAAGTTTTAATTACCTGTTCACTATTCAATGGGTACCCGGCAAGAATCTTTTGTTATTACCTTATTATTAAATATCTTTAAATTATAACCAGCTGTTTTTTTAGTTATTACTTTCTTTGAAAGTATAGTATTTGATTCCAAAACATATTACCGGCATCATGAAAAATATTTTACAAAAAAGATCTTACTGCCCCGGGGAACAATCATATTTAAGGGCCATAATGATCAGCTTCACTGTGCACCGGATCATTTTAATACTCGCTATATTAATAAGCACCTCATTGCTGACTTATGCGGACAATCCCTCAGAAATGATCTACAGAGCTTATGTACAGGAGGAGATGAATCAATGGGCGGCAGCAATAAGAATACTTGAAGACCAATACAGTCAGTCAGGGGAAGCAGGCATACTTTACGAACTGACCCTGGCCAGGTACGGATACATCGGATACAACCTGGGAACAGATAATAAATCAAAAGCCAGGGAGCAGATTTCACTGGCAGAGGAAAACATCGATAAGCTTACAGCCTCTGCCCGTTATGAGGCCTCAGCCTATGCCCTGCAGGCAGCCATGTACGCTTTCCGGATATCAATGTCACCCTGGAGAGCTGTTTTCTGGGGACAAAGAAGCATGAACCTCATTGATAAAGCTATTGAGACAGATCCGCAAAACCCTGCAGGGTGGATAGAACACGGCAACGCAATGTTCTATGCACCCCCGGTATTCGGTGGTTCCAAAGAGAAAGCTATAGAAAGTTACAGTCGTGCAATCAGGTTAATGGAGAAAAACATGGAGGAAATTCACCACTGGCTTTATCTAAACACCCTGGTGGGCCTGGCAAAAAGTTATCGTGACACCTCCAACAAGCCAATGGCCAGAAGAACCTACCAGAAGGCACTTGAATTTGAGCCGGAGTTCAAGTGGGTAAAAGATGAGTTGCTGCCGGAATTATTGTCCGGGCAATGAGTCCCTGATAAATAAGAAATAATTATAATCCGGGTTAGACGAATTTTCGCAATTTACTGAAATTTTTAAATGGCGGGTACTTGTATGGATTATCAATGTACGTGGGCGTTTTTAAAATCGAGCGTGTATTGCTGAAAGCAAGAAAGCTTTGTTTTCCGTGATATCGCCCCATGCCGCTACTGCCTGTACCGCCAAAAGGCAGATAATGATTGGCTACGTGAAGGATTGTATCATTGATACATCCTCCCCCTGAGGTAGTTTTTTGTATTATATTTTCAGTCCCCGCAGCCTTCCCGAAATAGTAAAAGGCAAGTGGCTTTTCATTGGCATTAACATAGCTTATCACTTCATCTATATCACTGAAAGTCATTACCGGAAGCACAGGACCAAAGATTTCCTCCTGCATTATGGGGTAGTCAGGCCTTACCTCGTCAATAATGGTTGGAGCAATATACCTGTTTTCAATATCAATATCCCCTCCGAATATTATCTTACCATGTTGCATGAGTTTTTGAATACGGTTAACAGCCTTTTCATGAATGATCCTGGGGTAGTAATGACTCAGTTTTATATCAGGTCCATACATGGCGTTAATTTGGTTTCCTATTCTGGAAACCAAATCATCTTTAACAGAATGGTGAACAAACAGGTAATCAGGGGATATGCAGGTCTGACCTGCATTTATAGTTTTGCCCCATGCAATACGTTTGGCAGCAATGTCAATGTCTGCATCTTTTTCAACAATGCACGGACTCTTGCCTCCCAATTCGAGCACAACAGGGGTGAGATTCTCTGCTGCAGCTTTCATCACAACCTGCCCCACCAGGGGACTGCCTGTAAAAAAGATAAAATCAAAATGCTGGGCAAGTAAACTTTTATTCACTTCCCTTCCTCCCTGGGCTATTCCAACGTGGCCGGGGTTAAAAGTTTTCCTGACCATCTCTTCCATTACCATGGCGGTAGCGGGAGCATGCGGTGAAGGCTTAAGAAATGCGCAGCAACCTGAAGAAATTGCACCAACCAGGGGATTCATAAGTAAATGAAAAGGGAAATTCCAGGGAGCAATGATAAGAGCCACGCCTAAGGGCTCATAGATAATCCTGCCGGATGAAGGCAATAAATGGAATGGTGTCCTTACTTTTTTGGGTATGGCCCATTTCTTTAGCTTGCCAATATGGTGGTCTATTTCCTGGATCACAATACTGATTTCAGTGAGGTATGCTTCTTCGGCAGACTTGTGCAGGTCCGCGCGCAAAGCTTCCGTGATCTTATCTTCATATTCAAGAATGGCAGATTTGAATTTTTTAAGTTCCCCAATCCTGAAATTTATATTCAGGGTTTGATGATCTGAATAGAAAGCTTTCAGCTCCTCCATGGTGCTGATAATCTTATTTACAGGGGTATTCTTCATTTTTGATTTTTTTAATGTGTTCATTGTTAAAAGCCTCACCATTAATGCACAGCAATTATGCATACCACCTTATTAATCCTTATTATCCCCTGCCAGATCAGTCCTTATTATGCCCCACAAAATGATCCATAGTTTTATACATACCGAGCAAACCTCCAACAAACCAGTCAAAAAAGCGCACAGGCATCAATCCCTGGCTGAACCTGATGAATCGAAGGCTCCATGGCATGCTTACAATAATTCTGTTTCGCTCGATGCCCCTGATTATTTTCCGGGCAACTTTCTCAGGTTTCAAAGCAGGTATAAAAGACCTGACTCCTTTGAACATACCAGTTTCTATATAATAAGGAGTAACAGTTGTAACTCTTATATCCTTCCTTAACCGATTCATTTCAAGGCGAAGACTCTCAGACCAGCCAATCATGGCCCACTTGCTCGCCACGTAAACCGACATTTTTGGATTGGACAATAATCCTGCCAGGGAAGAAATATTACATATATGCCCTGAATTACGTTTCATCATATCCGGCAAAAGTTCCCTGGTTATAAGCATCGGTGCATTGATATTCACATCAATGGTCTTTAAAACATCCGGGATTTTATACTCATAAAAAAACCCCCCAAACACTATACCAGCATTATTTATAAGTATATCAACAACACCAACATTCCTTTTGACCCATTTTATGGCAATTTTTATATCATCATAAGAGGAAACATCTATCCTGTAACTGTAAACTCTCCCCAAAGAGGAGAGCTCCGAACGGGTTGCCTCTGTTTTTTCCCTGTCAATGTCCCATATAACGAGCACTGAACCCCGTTCCAATACCATTTGCCCCATAATTTTTCCAATTCCGGAAGCACCGCCTGTAATAAGTACTATTTTATTTTTAAAACCACTCATGGTTGATCCGCTGGATTATTTGAAAACGCTAAACTAATTATTAAAATTAAGCCGGGGTAACTCCTTTGACCAGGAGGATATTCCCATACTTTGCCGTTTCCCCGGTCATTACTACTGCAAAGGCCTCTTTTGCCCGTCTGTAGAATGAAAAACGCTCAATACGTTCAATTGAAGAAACCTGAGGATTTGTTTTGATTATACGCTCCATATAGGAGAGCTCAACTAAGGGGTCCAGCTGATCACCATCCACAGGAGCCATCATAACAAGAGGCCGGGAAACATAGGTGTCAAGCTCAAACAGGGGCAATATAGCTTCAAGCAGATCAGGTATCCGCAAGCCATCGGCGCGGACAATAGTTTTATTGAGAGATTCTCCGGGAAAGTGGGCGTCGGCCAGCACAAGTTCGTCGCCATGCCCCATCCTGGACATTGTCTGGAGTAATAGCGGACTGATAAGTGGTGATATTCCTTTTAACATGACAGGTATGCTTTTATATTGACTAACAAAATACGAAAAAAATTGGTGCTGGCAATAATTGGATGCTGGAAACTATCTGCAGGTTCCAGAAACATATGCAGTCAAAACTCAAAGTATTCAGGTATATTTTTTCTCACTTTGGGTATATATTCCCCATTTTTTTGTCATATTCAATAATAATTATAGAATTACCGGTCCACGATCAATCAGGACCATAACCCATAAGCACTTTTCTTAATAAAACCCCGAAGCTTTGACAACCTTTTGTGAAACCCGGGATCCGGGCTTTTAAGTCAGCCGGATCTTTAAGTGGTATATTTTTTGAAATATGCATAAACATATTGGATTAGAGAAACCATTCCGGACAATGATCAGGATTACACCATAAAATTAGTTTCCCTGATTTGAAGGACCGGAGAACTACTTAAGTATAATATCATGAAACCTATTAAAACAATCCTCATACTGCTAACTGTCATACTGATAAGCAATATTAGTCATGCCCAGCAATTTGGAAGAAACAAAGTCACCTATGATGCATTTAACTTCAGGGTTTTTGAAACCCCTAACTTCAGAATACACCACTACCTGGAGGATGAAGAGGAACTAAAAAAATTCGCCCAGTTAACTGAAAGGTGGTATGAAAGACACCTGCCAATATTCCGGGATACCCTTGACAGGAAAATACCAATAATTCTTTACAACAACCACGCTGATTTTCAGCAGACCACAGTAATACAGCAGTTGATTGGTATTGGAACCGGGGGGGTTACCGAAGGCCTGCGGCAACGCGTGGTAATGCCCCTGTCTGCTTCCAGAAGAGATACGGATCATGTACTTGGCCATGAATTAACCCATGTGCATCATTTCAGGCTGTTTTTGGGAAACGGAGGACGCGGACTCGGGGGCAGGGCGATGGAAAATGTGCCCCTTTGGATGATCGAGGGGCAATCAGAATACATGTCCATCGGACGGGAGGACGCCCATACAGCTATGTGGATGCGGGATGCTGTCAGGCATGACGATATCCCCACCATAAGAGACATGACCAGGCGTATGTACGAATACTTCCCCTACCGCTGGGGACATGCTTTCTGGGCATTTTATGGCGGAAATTTCGGCGATGACCAGATCATGCCCCTGTTTCTGGCAACAGCACAGATGGGTGTTGAAAGGGCGGTTGATACTTTAACAGGCTATTCGGCAGACTCTCTCTCGAAATTGTGGGCCAGCCAGCTGAGGGAAACATACCAGCCCCAGCTTGAAGGGAAACAGGAATATGTTGGAGAAAAACTCTTTGATCACACCAACGCAGGATACATGAATATCGCACCCGCTATAAGCCATGATGGTCAAAATATGGTGTTTATCTCAGATAAAAACGTAATTACAACCGATTTTTTCCTGGCAGATGTGCATGAAAAAGAGATTACCCGACGTATTACGAGAATTATCCGGGATGCTCGTATTGATGAATTTCATTTCATGGAGTCAGCGGGATCGTGGAATCCGGAGGGAACACAATTTGCCCTTACAGTATTCAGCGGGGGACGAAACAAAATATTGATTGCAGACCTGGACAGAAGGAGAGTTGCAGAAAGGATCTCATTACCCGGGGTGCCCTCTTTTAATAACCCGGACTGGTCGCCTGACGGTGAAAAAATAGTGGTTGCAGGATTTAACCAGGGTCAGAGCAATCTGTATGTTTACAACCTGCAAACAGAAGAGGTTGAACAATTGACCGATGACAGGTATGTTGCACTGCAGCCTGCATGGTCGCCCGATGGATCAAAAATCGCGTTTATTACCGACAGGGAAGGCAATACGGATTTCCAGGAGCTCAGATTCGGAGATTACAGGTTAGCCGAGTATGATATAAACAGCGGCAACATAAATGTTATTGATATTTTACCCGGTATTGACATTACTAATCCAAAATATTCACCTGACGGAACAGAGATATTTTTTGTTTCAGATGCAGACGGCTACAGAAATATTTACCGCTACAACAAAAATTCCGGGGAGGTCAGGAAAGTAACTGACCTTCAAACCGGCACCATGGGTATAACTTCATCGTCTCCCTGTTTTGATATTGCCAGGGGAAGTGAGGAGCTTGTTTATATTCTATATAAAAATGGCAATCATGAATTATTTAAAGAAAGTATTAAAAATCTCGACGGACCGGTGTTTACTGATGATGATATTGATAAGAGAGCTTCTATGCTGCCGCCGGTGGACATAGATCCTCCCACCGAGATAGTGGAGGAAAAGCTTGAAAGATATCCCAGTACCGACCCGGAAAAATTCAGTCGAAAAGACTATGATCCGCGATTCACCCTGGAAGCCATAGGAGGTGCAGGTATTGGTGTGGGGGTCAGCCAGTTTGGTGCCGGTGCAGCAGGAGGGGTCAGTTTCATGTTCAGTGATCTGTTAAGGGAAAATATATTAACCACCTCTCTTCAGGTGCAGGGCAGAATACAGGATATTGCCGGGCAGGCAGTATATATGAACCAAAGCAGGCGTATTAACTGGGGAGGTGTATTTTCCCATATTCCCTACAGATCTGCACGCGCGCAAATGAGGCTGGACACTATTAACGGCACGTTAGTTGAAAACCTGGTTATGCTGGAACAACGGATATTTGAAAACGAACTCGGGGCTTTCGGTCAGTATCCTTTATCAACAAACCTTCGTTTTGAGGGAGGTTTTAGTGCAAGCAGGTATGGTTTCAGGGTAGACAGCATCAACAACTATTTTGTAGGAAACATGCTTATTGACAGGGAAGAACATGAACTTGAAGCTCCGGATGCTTTCTTTATGTACAGAACATACCTGGCTTATGTAGGAGATAATGCCCGGTTCGGATTAACAGGCCCCATGAGAGGCAGCCGCTACCGGTTCCAGGTTGACCGGTCCTTTGGCGAATACCAGTTCTGGGGACTCATGGGAGACTACCGCAGGTATCGTCATATTCCCCCTGTTGCTCTGGCATTCCGTACTATGCACTTTGGCCGGTATGGGGCTGATGCAGATCAGCTGCAACCGGTTTTTGTGGGAAATCCCTATTTTGTAAGGGGTTATAGTTTCAGGGCTATCACACAGCCCGGAGAAACTTCAGACCAGTTCATAAGCATCAACAATCTGCTGGGAAGTAAAATTGCAGTGGTAAATGCAGAACTACGTTTTCCGTTCACCGGTCCCCCGGAGTTTGCAGTGATAGAATCCCGGATGTTTTTCAGTGACCTGGTTCTTTTTGCTGACGGGGGACTGGCTTGGCATGATTTTGATGATATAGAAATGAGGTGGCGGCCGGTAAGGGATGAGGAGATACGTATCCCGGTTTTCAGTACCGGTGTGGCATTACGTGTAAACCTGTTTGGAGCGATCATCCTGGAGCCATATTTCGCGCTGCCTTTTCAGCGTCGGGCCGACAGGACCACGGGTACTTTCGGATTTCATCTCTCATTTGGGGGATTCTGAAAACTTTTTCTGGTTTGCCATCTTACCTTATTCAGGATTATACGGCAATATACAGCAACCAGTCTGCATAACCTGCTGCCGCCAGGAAGCAGGTTATCCGTAAGGGTAAACAGCCGGCTTGTTGACATGAAAATGGATAGTCCGACCGGGTAGCAGATTCACCGGCATCTATCTTTTAATTATCCGCACCAAGTTTTTTCTTCTGCTTTTCATACTCTTCCTCAGAAATTTCTCCCTGCACATAACGCCGCCTGAGATTTCCAAGACTGGTACTTCTGAAAGCCCTTCTTTTCCTTTTTCGACCCATTTGCCTTAGACCTACCCATAAAATAAGCAAAACCACGATAATGATGATGAAGGTCTGAAGATCATTTATTCCATCGTTTTGAAGTAGTAAAACCATAAATTCAGAACATTTAAGATCCGGGAGTATAAAACAGTACTAAGATAATTAAAATCCCGGCAAATATGGCAAATAAAATGAGTGGCTTCCTAGTTTTTTCTCCTGAACAGCCTCCTAAGGAAAGAAGGCCTTTCTTTTTCTTCGGGTGGTTTGGTTTCGGGCCTCTTGATTTCAATTTCGATGGTTCTATTATCCCTTTTGAATATATCAACAAAGCGCTCAAGAATGTTTCTCTCCTCAAGTTCCTGACAATCCATTGCACTTCTCAATTCCGGGGGTAATGAAGGAAAGGGAGAAACAAGCCGGCCGGCAAGTTCCCTGTTCTGCTGAACATCCTGCAAGGTTAATGCTACCAGGGGCAAAGCCAGTGCGCTTCCGGAACCATGGGATCCGCTGTGAAAATGAATGGCGCGGGAAGAAGCCCCTGCCCTGCTAATGATCACCATCCCGGGATTATATGCTGCGAACCAAGCATCGCCGTAATTCTGCGAGGTGCCAGTTTTTCCTGCCAAAGGAATATCAATGCCGTATATATATCTCAATGAAACACCCGTGCCCTCATCAATTGCCTTCTGCAGCATGGCATTCATCAGCATGGCTGTACGTTCCGATATTATCCGGTATCTGTCCACGGCAGAAGACTTTTCATAGATAACCTTTCCATCCTCGGTGACAATCGATTCTATGCTCCAGGGATTAATTTTATAACCTCCGTTTGCAAATGCGGAATAGGCTACTGCTGTTTCAAGCACGCTGGCCTCGGCAGTGCCAAGTGCCATGGATGGGTGAAAAGAGAGGGGAAAGGAGAAACCCATATCCTTCCAGAGAGAATCAGTTTTGTCAAAGCCGGTATCCAGGAAAAGGTTAAAAGTCGGAACATTGAGTGACCGGGCCAGGGCTACGGGAAGGGCATATCTTCCACCATAGACACCATCATAATTTACCGGGGTCCAGTCGTCGTAGTCGACAAGAACAATTGAATCGTTATCATAATACTGGCAGGGCTCAATTCCCTTTTCCAGCGCAGCTGCATATAATATCGGCTTGAATGCAGAGGCAAGCTGCCGGCGTGCAAGAATCTGATCAAACGGCTGGGTTTGGAAATCAATGCCGCCAACCCATGCTTTAACTGCCCCCGTTCCCGGGTCAAGGGCCAGCAATCCCCCGTGCAGCAGCGCAAGAGCATGCTTAACACTGTCGGCCACGGTAAGCAATTCATTCCGGGAACCTTCCCAGCTAAAAATCCTTTGGAAGATAGTATCATTGGTGCGTTCATTTAAATTCATCCTGTCCATTTCCCGGCGGGCTACACCATCAAGAACCCTTTTCCCGACTGCCCCGGCATACTGATCATGGAGTCTCTTCTGCATGTGGGGCAGATGATTGCGAAAAGCCTTCAGGGCGGAATACTGAAGATCAAAATTCAATGAAGTATTTATTATCAGTCCGTCCTCTTCAAGGTTCCATTTATGTCCGGTGAGGGAATCGATATTATGCAGTATTCCATCTGCTTCACGTTTTACTCGGACCAGGAAATAACCGGCGGGATTCTGCACTTCCAGGTTCAGGTAATTCAGTCCGAGAGAAAGTCCGCACAGTGAGTCTGCTTGGGCAGGGTCAATAAGGTTGTACTTCTCCATCTGCCGCAGCACCACATTTCTCCGAAAAATGGCATTTTCAGGATGCATACGGGGATTGTAAAATGTATTGGCCTTGAGCATGCCCATAAGGACGGCTGACTCATCCAGGGTAAGATATTCGACCCTTTTGTCGAAATACCTCCATGACGCTGCACCAATGCCGTAAACATTTTCGCCGAACGAAACGGTATTCAGGTATAATGTCAGTATCTCCTCCTTGCTCAGGGCATTTTCAATCCGGTAAGCCAGTATGATCTCCTTGGTTTTATTAACCGGCAGGGTCAGCAGTCCGTAATTATCCCTGCCCAGAAGGTTTTTCACCAGCTGCTGCGATATTGTACTTCCCCCGCCTGCTCCGCGGTCATTCAGAACTACAGATTTTACCAAAGCACGCACAAGACTCCTGTAATCAATACCGTTATGACGGTAAAAACGTATATCCTCTATTGCGATAAGGGCATCAATCAGATGGGAGGGTATTTGTCCATACGCAACGTTAGTACGGTTCTCGGAAAAAAACCGACCTATTATCCTGCCTTCTTCAGAGTAAACAACAGAGGCAGTGGCGTTTTTCAAACCAAGTAATTCATCTTTGGACTGCAATCGGCCGAATGCGCCCAGGTAAACTGACAGGATGAACATTACACCCGCTGCCGCAATAAGCAGGAATATTCCCGGTATAATAATAAAGGGTTTGCGCAGTTTACCCTTCTTCCTTAAAAAAAATTTACTAAAAAGTTTGCTCCCTGACACCATTACTTGATGAATAAATCTTCAATAAGCATATAAACGTCACATTCCGGCCAAAATTATGATCATGCAGGAATAATCTTTAATTCAGCTAAAGGAGGGATTGTACCGTGGCTGGTCCTGCTTAACCAGTTTGTTTATTCATTTACCAGTATACAAAAATTAAAACCTCCTTAATCTTCCGAAAGCCAGTCATCCATCATGACCATGATTTCTTCGGGAGGCAGGTACAGACTCTTAATCCTTTTAATATAATTCTCTGACATGCCGGCCTGCTTGAGTATAAATTCTTTTGTGGTAAGGATATAGCCCCCCAGTCCGTGATTCAGGGCGTAGATATCCGCCGCCCGTTCTGCTGTTATAATAAAACTCCGGGAAATATAATAGTTAAGGCCAAATATTATCATGGACCAGTTATTTTTTCTCATATAGTCCATGATATGCCCCAACTCGTGGCCAATCCACCCAACAAGGACATCTCCGGGTAAGTCGTGTGCCGGGATTTTATCCCCGTTAAGGGAAAAAACCCGTCGTATTTTTATAATATAGGACCTGCATTTGCTGGAACCATACATGCTGGTTAATCTTGGCTGGGCCTGCATGAAGGATTTGCGTATATTGTCACTATACACAAAATCAATCTTTACATTTTTCAGTGCAGGGTAAAAAGAAAGTGCCCTGAGCGTTACTTCCCTTATTTCAGAAGGTATGGTTTTCAGGAGACTGAAATGCTCATGCGGTCTATTTTCCATATTCAACATATAGTATATTCAGGGTTAATTCCCATTCTGTAAAGTGACCCGCCGGTTCCTGAAAATATCGGGATGCAAGGAACATTGGCCTGATCTGATCATATTGAATTGATTTAAACGGTATTTTTAATAATTTATTCTTAGAGGCAGGTATCAGTAATCCATTTCCGGGCATTTACAAAAGCTTCCAGCCAGGGTGTGACCTGGTCATTTTTACGCTCTGACGGGTAATTAGCCCAGTTATGAGGATACAATGACCTTTCCAGGTGAGGCATCATTGCCAGGTGACGACCGTCAGCACTGGATATGGCAGCGGCAACATAGCCTGAACCATTTGGGTTACCAGGGTATTCGGCATATGAATATTTCATGGGTATATGGTAATCACTTTCCTGCATCGGCAGGTGGAACTTGCCTTCACCATGCGCAACCCATATACCAAGCCTGCTTCCGGCAAGTGATTTAAGCATAACAGAATTATTCTCCTGTATATCAACATTTAAAAAAGCTGATTCAAATTTATGTGAATCATTAAAAAGCATTTTTGTTTTATCCGCGCCCGCTCTGCCTACCAGTCCGAGTTCAACCATCAGCTGGCACCCGTTACAAACGCCAAGGCTAAGAGTATCCCCGCGGGCATAGAAGCTGTCCAGAGCCTTTTTGGCCTTTTCATTATACAAAAAAGCCCCTGCCCATCCCCTGGCAGAACCCAGCACATCACTGTTCGAAAATCCGCCTACAAAAACAATCATATTAACGTTCTCAAGGGTTTCCCTTCCGCTGACAAGGTCGGTCATATGAACATCCTTCACGTCCATGCCTGCAAGGTGCATACACCATGCCATTTCCCGGTCGCCATTAACACCCTTTTCTCTAATAATGGCAGCCTTCACCCCGCTTTGTTCACGGCGGTCGGAATCAATCCCGTATTGTGACAAAACACCTTTAAACCTATCCGGAAATTTATAGGATAGTGGCTGTTTGCTGTAATTCTTAAATCGCTTAAGTGAAAGACCTTCTCCCGATTGCTTCCTGTCAAGCAGGTATGATGAACGGTACCACACATCTCTCAACTTATCTATTTTCAACTCGTATATTGCCTCATCATGTTTCAGGACAAATTCACGGGTATTGTTATACTCCCCCAGGATCTTTGCATCAATCCCTTTTTCTTTCAGGTCATACATAATTTCAGTGGCCTGTGCGACCTGAATAATTACTGCGGGCTTTTCACTAAAAAGTATATTAACTAAATTCTCATCAAAATCAGACAAATCAACTTTTATTCCCGCTTCCTGTTCAGGGAAACACATCTCAAGCAATGCAGTAATAAGCCCTCCTCCGGAAACATCGTGGCCGGCAAGGACCTTCCCATTTAAAATCAATTTCTGCAGGGCATTAAAGGCGGTCGAAAAATATTCAGGATCCTTCACTGTGGGACAATCGCGGCCGATAAAGTTTATCGATTGCGCAAAGCTGCTTCCCCCCAGGAAAAACCGATCTTTAGAGAGGTCGATGTATAAAACAGAGCTTCCCGGCACATCCTTTAATCCCGGGGTTACTGTTTTCCTGATATCGATAACCTCTGCCGCTGCAGATATTATCACTGTTCCCGGGGCATAGACAAGGGTGTCATCCTTGTATTTCTGAGTCATGGACAAGGAATCCTTACCTGTTGGAATATTTATACCCAGGGCTTTGGCAAAATCCGAAGCAGCTTCAACAGCCTGGTAAAGCCGGCTGTCCTCCCCTTCATGCCTGGTAGGCCACATCCAGTTGGCACTCAGCGACACCCCCCTTATGCCATCCTGCAGTGGCGCCCATAAAATATTGGTAAGAGATTCGGCGATGGAAAGCACCGACCCTCTTGCGGGATCAACCATGGCCGCCACCGGGGCATGGCCTATGGCAGTTGCCACTCCATGCTCTCCCCCATAATCAATAGCCATCACAGCAATATTGTTCAGCGGAAGCTGTATAGTACCGGTTGTCTGCTGCAGGGCAACCTTCCCGGTAACACTGCGGTCAACCTTGTTGGTAAGCCAGTCCTTACAGGAGACGGATTCAAGCTGGAGCACTGATATAAGATACTCCCTGAATCGTTTTTCGTCAAACTCCAGCTCACAGAAACCACTCTCCGGGGTTTTATCAGTCATAACCGTACGGGGGGGATTGCCAAACAGCCATTTAAGCTGAAGATCTATTGGCTTCTCTTTTCTTACTTTATCCTCGAAGGTGAACTGCATATCGCCTGTAACTTCTCCTATGTTGTACATCGGCGCCCTTTCACGCTCTGATACCCGTTTCAGCAGGTCTACATCCTTCTCATGCAATACCAGCCCCATTCTCTCCTGTGATTCATTGCCCGCTAACTCCCTTGCCGATAAAGTGGGATCACCCACTGGCAGCTTATCCATTTCAATTATTCCACCTGCATTCTCCACAAGCTCGGATAGACAGTTAAGATGGCCACCTGCACCGTGATCATGAATTGAGATAACCGGATTTTCATCCGACTCCATCATAGCACGTATGGCATTGCAAACCCTTTTCTGCATCTCAGGATTGGAGCGCTGAACAGCATTGAGTTCAATAAGATTGTCATATTCGCCGGTAGCAACAGAGGAAACTGCACTTCCCCCCATTCCTATCCTGTAATTATCTCCTCCAAGCAGTATAATGCGATCACCCTTTACAGGATCATCCTTCATGCTATCTTTTTTCTTTCCGTAACCTATGCCACCCGCCAGCATTATCACCTTATCATAACCGTATATCTTTCCATGCTCCTTATGCTCGAATGTAAGCAGACTTCCGCAAATAAGCGGTTGTCCGAACTTGTTGCCAAAATCACTTGCCCCGTTGGAAGCCTTGATAAGAATATCCCCGGGAGTCTGGTAAAGCCATGGGCGGGGTAAAACACCATTTTCCCATGACCTCCCTGTATCTGTGCGGGGATATGCAGTCATATATACAGCCGTGCCTGCAAGCGGCACAGCCCCTTTTCCGCCGGCAAGGCGGTCACGTATCTCCCCCCCTGTCCCGGTGGCAGCACCGTTGAAGGGCTCCACTGTCGTCGGGAAATTGTGGGTTTCAGCCTTAAGGGAAATAACTGTCTCCACCTCCTTAGTCTCAAACCAATCAGGCTGGTCCTGACGGGCAGGTGCAAATTGCCTGGCTATGGGGCCCTGCAGAAAAGCACAATTATCCTTGTACGCCGACACCACCCTGTTGGGATTGTCCTGAGTAGTCTGCTTAATAAGCTGAAACAGGGAGTAAGGTTTCTCTACGCCGTCTATTACAAACATGCCGTTAAAGATCTTGTGCCGGCAATGTTCGGAATTCACCTGCGAAAACCCAAATATCTCACTGTCGGTGAGTTGACGGCCTATCTGTTTGCTTACCTCCTGCAGGTAATTTATCTCTTCCTCACTTAATGCAAGTCCTTCTTTTTTGTTATAGCCTTCAATATCATCAATAAATATTACAGGATCGGGCTCCTTGTCTATGGTAAAAATATCCTTGTCAAGATTATGATAGAGGTGCTGCAGCATAGGATCATAACCTGGTTTACAGGAATCCTGCGCCGAAGCATTGTCGTCGAACCGGATAAACTCTTCAATACGAACGATACCCGCAATACCCATGTTCTGGGTAATCTCCACTGCATTGGTACTCCACGGAGTAACCATTTCACGGCGTGGACCAACAAATGTGCCTTCAATTAAGGGGGAATCTATGCAGGCAGCTCCGTCAAAAAGCCAGGTAAGTTTGTTAATTTCATTTTTATGAGGCTGCTCTTTAACCTGAACAGCATACAGGTTGCCGGGATTGTTCTGAAAAAAAATTATCATTGCAGGATTTTAATTTGTATGTATATGGAATTGCGAAATTAAAAAAACCTGCTTATTATTCCTCAGAAAATATTTAATTTAGTTGGCTGGTTTGATGAATCCTCATGTTTATGCATTGTATTTGGTGTGACGAAGTAACATGAGGTACTCAATTGTTCATTTTTACTTTTTTTTCCACAACCACTCCATATCTTCAAGAGTTTTGCCTTTTGTTTCGGGAACAAATCTCCATAGAAAAATTGCGGCCAGGATACCCATTAAACCATATATCCAATATGAGAAGCCGTGGTTAAAAAGGCTGGTGAGAAAAGTGCTTTTATCCATCATTGGAAAAGACCAGCTGACCAGGTAGTTGGAGATCCATTGTGCTGCCACTGCCACAGCCATAGCACGACCACGAATCCGGTTAGGATAAATCTCCGAAAGAAGAACCCAGGTTACCGGGCCCCAGCTCATGGCAAAGCATGCTACATAACCCAGCATAAATATCAGGGCTCCCAATCCAAGAATCTGGAAATAGAATGTAAATCCCAGCGCAAACATAAAAAAGGCCATCCCCAATGCTCCAACTATCATCAGAGGCTTCCTTCCTATTTTATCAACAGTCATTATAGCAAGAACGGTAAAAGATAAATTAATAACCCCAACAATAACTGTCTGTAATAATGCAACATCTGTCCCTGCTCCCATATTCCTGAAAATCTCAGGTGCATAGTACAGGACCACATTGATACCAACAAACTGCTGGAATACAGATAACATTATTCCAATTACAACTATTGCAATTCCGTAGGAAAAGAGCTTTCCGGGTTTTTGGCCAATTGTTTCATTGATTTCGTCCAGCACTTTTCGTGCTATTTCCGAGCCGTTTATTTTTGTAAGGACATCAAGTGCTTTTTCCTGATTATTGCGCATAACAAGATAGCGGGGTGTTTCGGGGACAAAGAAGAGAAAAATTAAAAACAGGGTTGCAGGAATAATCTCCGATGCAAACATCCATCTCCAGCCTACCTGATGCAGCCATGAGTCATCACCCTGAAGTGAAATGGAGTAATTAACGAAGTAGACCACCAGCATACCAAAAATTATGGCAAACTGGTTCCAGGACACAAGCCGGCCTCTTATATGGGCAGGAGCTACCTCGGCAATATACATGGGTGACAGCATTGAAGCCATTCCCACTCCTATTCCCCCGATCACCCTGTAAAACACAAACAGGTTAACATATGTATGATCCCCCTCCCCGATGGGTGCAAAAAACATTTCCGGCATGGAAGAGCCCAGTGCAGATATCAAAAAAAGCATAGCAGCAAGCATAAGACCTCTTTTCCGGCCAAGTTTAAGGCTTACTACACCACCCAGCAATCCACCAATGACACAACCAATAAGTGCGCTGGAAACCACCCGGCCCAACATGGAGTTGGCGGCTGTTTCAGCCAATCCGTAAGGTTCAATGAAAAACTTTTCCAAAGATCCTACAGTCCCCGAAATAACTGCAGTATCATAACCAAATAGCAGTCCCCCGAGAGTAGCAACCATAGTTAACCCGATTACATATCTCAGGCTCCCCTTGTTATTATTTCTTGTCATCAGGAAAATGATTAGTTATAAGAATATTAAGGAGTTCATCTAAAAAATACAAGTCCGGCAGATATCCGGTACAACAATAATACTTTATTTTAAAATCCCCAAAGTAATATAAATTAATTATTTTGCTGTTTCTATGACCAAAGGTAATAATGTGAGCGAACCGGTCCGAAAAAGGTCTTTCGGGGTTCAAAAAAAATAATGTTATCACCGTGGAATCAGATGATTTTTATACCAAAAACAGCTTTTCAAAAACCCGGGTGCTGGAGTCTTATCAATGAATTTTACTGGACCAGTTATTTCAGGTGAGATAAGCGGGACCGGGTTAACCAACCCTCGATTAAAACAGCATCCCTGGTCTGGAAAAATAAACTGTTGGGAGCAATATGGGTAATTTATTATTCCTTTTTCACATAAAACTTAGTGATGAGCCTGAGAACAAGGTCAAGCTTCTGATAACCCAGAAAGCTCTTGTTTGTAAAAATATTTACAACAAGAACCGGCAGGAAAATAATGGCCAGAGTGATTAAAAAAATCATAACCAGACTTTCAGCTCTTATAAGAAAAAGTATCAGAAGAACCATAATAAAAATGGCATAAAAGACGACGAAAACAGAAAAATTCTTTTTTCTCTTATGGCTTTTTTCAAGCAGCCGGGCCATAAGGCCTGGCTCACAGCATTCCTGTGAAAACTCCTTTTTCTCCTGGTAGCTAAGCTCACTCTTTATTTCATTATAAAGAATACGTCTGAGTTCTTTAAGTCGCTCCTGATCATTCATTATTTATTACATATTAAATTGTAAGTCGCGATAAATATACGAAAAGTTTGAAAAACAACTCAGAGCTAAATCAGAAAGTGTTTTTTTTCACCTAATTATTCAGTCCTTTTCTTACTTCTGTAAATGCTGATGCCAAAAGTCAGGTAAAGCCTTGAAATAATAGCCAACACTGGGGTAAATAAAGATTGCAAAAATGGATTCCCTGTAAGGGAAGTCAGGGAACCGGTCTGTTTCGCCCGTACTTTTCATGAGCTGTAACGAAATCGCCGGCCACCAGGGCCGCAGCCAGGGAAATTTCTCCGGCAAGCAGAGTACATGCAACGATTTCAGTAAATTTTTTGACTTTGCCATCACCATAGCAGTCCATTATCTCCAGGCACTCGCGCTGGGTGGGCAGGGAAACTCCGCCTCCTACAGTGCCTGTTATAAGGGAGGGCAGGTTTAATGATACATAGAGGTCATTACCCTCAACCTCGGTATAAATGTATCCGACGCAGGATTCACTTATATTTGCCAGATCCTGACCACA
>SLPB01000172.1 GCA_007132225.1 Bacteroidales bacterium
ATGAATTTAACCTTGAATCAACTTTACCGGGGCCACCAATTGAACGGGGCCAATACAGTGCAGACTTTATAAATAGTGAAGCACTGGATTTTATTGATCAGAACAGCAACCGGCACATTTGATAATTAATTCAATTTTTTGTTTAGGGATTATAAGGGTTAAAACGTCATAATAATACAGTTAAATAAGATGAAGGAGGTGAAATTTCCTATTTTGCTGAAGAAATGAAAGGATCTGAAAATTTACTTTTTAATTGAAGCAGATTAAGGAAAATAATTATCCTTTTTGACCGAAAAAATATTAAATGTTTCATAAAGGCCTTTTTTCATAGAACCCGGTACTTAACTTAAGTAACCATTAATAAATTATGACAGCTTATTATTTTAAAAAAACAGGGTTAGGTTGGTTTTAATTTGAGGTTAGTATGCTGTAATTGAGCCCTTGTCGGCTGAAGGTTTGTGGTGGTCCTTCTTGCAGACAAGGGCTTTATTTATTATTACAGTTCATGGAGGTTGGTTTGATATGCCACTGCGAAAATTAAAAAAGTATTGCATAGATTGGCAATGATTTTAGATATATCAGTTGCAGAATAGCTGGCAGTAAAAAAATCAGCTTTCGCGGAATGTGTCTGGATCGGTGCTTAATAAAAAAATCTTGTCTAACAGTCAACAGTCAGGATTTTAACAAAAATGTATAACATTTTACCGGAAATCTTGTTATTATAATAGCTCATCATTATATTGTGAGAAATATTTACAGATGTATTACAAGACAGAGCCAAATCAAATGTATAATAATATAAAAAACAAAATCATGATTAACAGGTTAATTACTAAAAATGTCTTACTGGCTTCACTGATAATTTTATTTGTTGCTGGTTGTGCCCCCAGGTGGGATATAGATAACCCCTACGAGAGTGTCGACTGGACCAATCATAACCAGTACAAAGGAAATCTTCACACCCATACCACACATAGTGACGGAAGGATGAATCCGCATCAGGTGGTTGACACATACCATGAATTAGGATATGATTTTCTGGCTATAACGGATCATAACCAGGTGACTTATCCATGGACACAGTTTTCTGATCTGGAACCCAGCAATGGATCAATAAACCGCATGGAAAGTGCTCCCGAGCAAATGCCTGAAAATTTGATTTTTGAGGACAGGGATCCCCGTGCATTAGGAATGATCGATATTCAGGGGAATGAGTTGTCGCGCCATCATCATACGGGCAGTTTTTTTAATGATCATAATGGAACTACAACCGAAGTTGAATCACTTGAGGCTGTCGCTGCAAAGAACGGAATCGCCATGTTGTACCATCCCGGCCGTTACCAGAGAAGAGACCCCGGGCATTATAATCTGGAGTGGTATCTTGACCTATATGAGAATTATGACCACCTTATAGGTATGGAGGTATATAATCAGGGTGATCGTTATCCACAGGACCGGATGATATGGGATTCAGTTCTGACTGTTCTTATGCCCGACAGGCCTGTGTGGGGATACTCAAATGATGATATGCACCACTTATCCCGGCTGGGTCAGAACTGGACCGTAATGATCCTGCCTGAACTTACTCATGAATCAGTTCGTAATGGAATGGAAAACGGGCTCAGCTATTTTGTTTATGCTCCTCAGGGGCATGATGGTCCGCAGCCTCCGGTTATTCAGTCAATAGAAGTTAACAACAGGAGGGGAACCATTGATATAACTGCCAGTAATTATGATTCTGTGACCTGGATATCAGAGGGAAACATTGTCCACACCGGAAATACAGTTAATCTTAATGAACTTGAAGCAACCGGCAACTATATCAGGGCCAAGCTTTATGGCCCGGGAGATATCGTAGTTGGAACACAACCCTTTGGTATCAGATGAAAATAAAATCCGGTTTTTTCAATTTAAGGATGAAGGGAGAAGTGGGTCCAATTTTCCAAAAGGTTGTTTTGTTGACTTTTGTCATCGTTCTTGTTTCTTCCTGTTCCCCAGGATGGCAAATAGATAATCCTTATAGTGAAGTGGATTGGCGAACCGATGGTCATTACAAGGCCAACCTGCATACTCACACTACAGTAAGTGACGGTTCATTGAATCCTCAGATGGTGGTTGATAACTATCATGAGCTCGGCTATGATATCCTGGCAATAACTGATCATAATGCGGTTACTTATCCCTGGACCGGCTTTGCAGATATGGAAGCGAGTCAGCCTTCCAGGATGAGAAGGACAATTGCATTGCTTGAAAATTATTTTGCAGAAAAGTCCGCTGAAGATCCGGATTTTTACCCTATGGTGAAAAGCCCAATGTCCATACCTTTCAGCCTGGAATTTGAGAACCGTGATCCAGTCGCCCTTGGAATGATCGATATTCAGGCTAATGAATTATCCAGGCACCACCATATGGGTAGTTTTTTCAATGATCATAACGGAACAACAACCGAACTTGAATCACTTGAGGCTACTGCAGAGAAGGATGGTATAGTAATGCTCTATCATCCCGGACGGTACTATGGAAGGAGTGCTGATAAGTATAATCTGCCCTGGTATGTTGATCTCTACGATAGCTATGATCATCTTATAGGCCTGGAGGTCTATAATTCAGGTAACAGGTACCCTGATGACAGGAAAATATGGGATTCCATATTGACCGTTATGATGCCAGAGAGACCTGTATGGGGATACTCAAATGATGATATGCATATGATTCCTCATCTTGGGCGCAACTGGAATATTTTTATATTACCTGAACTTACTCATGAATCAGTTCGTCATGGCATGGAGAACGGATTAAGTTATTTTGTTTATTCTCCTCAAGGCCATAATGGTCCGTCGCCACCGGTTATCAGGTCAATTAAAGTAAACAGCAGAAAAGGAACCATTGAAATAGATGCAGAGGATTATAATTCTATTGAGTGGATATCGGAGGGAAATATCGTTTATTCCGGAAATAAAGTTAATCTTAATGAATTAGAAGAAACCGGCATCTATATCCGGGCTAAGCTTTATGGTGCCGGAGGAGCAGTGTCCGGAACCCAGCCTTTTGGGATAGGTAAGCCCTGAAAATGATCCGGTGCAACCCTTTTCTCTTTTGAAGAGGTATCTATGTACTGATGCCTGAGCAGGGTTTTAAATCTTTTGATAAAAGTATATAGCTGGTTAATAAAGTTTAAATCACAATCATAATTTAAACTTTATTAATCAGCTATTGTTATTATTAGTATATAATATTAAACATATATAATTATGATAAGAAAAAGATTTATTCAGCTTTTACTGGTCCTTGGGATTCTTATAGTGCTTCCCGCCACGGGGCAGGAAACCTACAGCGAACTGCAGCCAAGACAAGTGGTGCTGACCTGGCAGTCTGATCCCTCAACCAGCATGACTATTACCTGGCGTACAGATGAGAGGGGAGGTCAGCACACTCTTCGTTATGCTGAAAGGCTTGAAATCAGTCCTCTAAAATGGAAGACACTGGAAGCCGAGACCTTTACTTTTGAAGAAACCAGTGCATGGCTTCACACTGTAGAGCTTACCGGTCTTAAGCCGGGGAAAAAGTATAATGTTTTTATTGACCACCCCGAACAACCCGACCTGTTTTATTTTCAGACCATGCCCGATGAAAATAATCGGAGGGAGCTGGTATTCCTTGCCGGAGCTGATTCCCGTTCACGAAGGGATGTCAGGCGTGAGATGAATGAACTGGCAGCAGCAGAAAATCCCGAGTTCGTAATTTTCGACGGTGATTTTATAAGCACTGCTCTTAGTGAACAGCAGTGGGATGACTGGTTCGATGACTGGCACGAGCAGATGATAACTGCTGATGGCCGCAGGATACCTGTGATTCCGGCAATCGGGAATCATGAGGTTGATGGCAGCTATCTTCAGCCAAGAGAAAATGCACCCTTTTATTTCCACAGATTTATTGCTCCTGAGCCACGAAACTATTATGTTCTGCAATTGAGTCCCGACCTGGTGCTTGTTACCCTTGACACAGATCACGTTACTGAAATAACAGAACAGACCCCATGGCTTGAAAGAACACTGGAAGAACATAAAGACTCACGATGGAAAATGGTCCAGTGGCATGTTGCGGCGTGGCCCAGTGTGCGTGATTTTGAAGGTCGTATTCCAACAAAGATAAGAGATCACTGGGTACCTGTGGTGGAAAAATATAATGTTGACATTGTCATTGAAGCACATGATCATGCCTTCAAAAAGACCGTTCCAATAAGAGATAACCGCCGGGATGATGAAAATGGAATTCTTTACCTGGGTGACGGAGGGTGGGGTGCTCCGATTAGGGATACCAAAGACCCCGATGATTACTGGTGGCTTGATGAGGCGGTCAAAATTGACCATTTCTGGAAATTCACCTTATCTTCCGATGGCCGGGATTTACAGGTAGATCCTGTATTCAGGCCTGCGGGAAGCTCTTTTTCCCTTCAGAGATAGTTGTTTTTTTGTCTCCTGGTGAGAAGAATCTAATAAAGCGCTTGCTGACTAAAGGTTTAAAAAATTCCTTAAAGTCAACAAGCGCTTTTATGGTTTTTTACTGTACCGGATCTTTATCCCCACCGGTATAGGGTATATTCATATATCTTAAAACGGTCCACAACCGGGAAATATCAGTGTTAATTATTTTAGTCCGACTTCACTACTTTTTATGTTATAAGTAACAGTGATTACAGGTCAATAGAATGCAGGGCTAATAAAAAGGAAAATACTTTTCACGGTTTTCTTCGGTCAGGCGTACTCCATACTCTGAGTCCTGGAAGCATTCTGCATAGTTTATCCTTGTTCCCCTCTGTCTGCCGTAAAGCTCAATAAGCCTTTCCCTGTATGGTTCAGCAGTGAACCATCCTTCTCTTATTTCACCCAGCCATTCCCGGCGCTCTTTATCTCCCTCGGGAACCTGGTCAAGCACACCCCGGTTAAAAGGCAGCCACTCATACATTTGTGAGGTATGCTGGTGTATCATGTCAAGCTTCTTTTCAATAGCATCGTCGATATCTACACAAACATCAGGCTTAAATGCCGTAGGCTGGGTAAACCGGTCACTCATATAGAGAAACATCGGATTATTTTCAAGGTGAGGAATATGGGGAACCACTGTGGGCACGGTAACCATATAGGCAGCATCAAGTACAAGTTGCCCGGTATACCGGTGGTCGGGGTGATAATCATATGGCCTGTGGGTGATTACAATATCTGCCTTATGTTCTCTTATCAGCCTGATAATTTTCAAACGGTTCTCAAAAGTTGGCATCAGCTCGCCATCATTGATATCCAGAATAACATATTTGGCACCTATAACCGCTCCGGCTCTCCGGGCCTCATCACGCCTGGTACGCTCAAGCTGATCGGCAGTAAGTTCATGGTGACCGGCATTACCATTGGTGACGGATACAAATACAACATTATGGCCCTGCTGTATCCATTTATAGGCGGTGCCGCCAACCTTGATATCAGGATCGTCCGGATGGGCGCCTATTACAAGGATGTTAAGTTTTTGATTCTGGTCGGCTTGTGCCTGGAGATTTGATAACACAGCTGCAAAAAACAAAACCGGAAGAACTAGAAATAGTTTTTTCATGTTTTTATAATTAAAGTATGAATAATTAGTGTGAATAATTAGTATGAATAATTAGTATGAATAATTAGTGTGAATAATTAGTATGAATAATTAAAGTGTGAATAATTAAAGTGTGAATAATTATACTGCTGTTTGTTAATACTTTATCATATATTAAATATGCCTTACGAATATACATGTATACTGCTTTGTGCTGATGGAAGATAGTTAACCCCGAACCATGCAATAAGGAGAATCACAAAGGCCAGGGCAAGTATCCATAATGGTGTCCTTACCTTGTTGGGATGGAAGTATCGGAAATGCATATAGGTAAGATAAGCCAGCCATGTTATAAAGGCCCAGGTTTCCTTCGGGTCCCAGGTCCAGTAATGTCCCCAGGCTTCTTTGGCCCAGATAGCCCCGAAAATCAGTCCCAGGGTTAGAAAGGCAAACCCTATATAAACCAGGTTGTCTCCAAGCTGGAGCAGGTTCTTTTTGAATTCCCTGAAATATTCAAGCCAGAGTCCGTAAACAGCTACTATACTTGCAGCCCCAAGAAGTGCGTAGGCAAATATGTATACAATCACGTGAGGTACGAACCAGGGACTTTGTAGTGCGGGCATAAGTGACTTGCTGAAATTCTCCGGGGAGACAAGGTTTATCATAATGAAAAGCACTGCCATCATTGCACTGTAAACCATAAACCACTTGTAGTTCCATCTCAGGTAAGTAGTGTAACCAATCAATCCGAGAAAAAAAGAATACCATAACCTTGTTTCTCCCAGCGTTCGCATTGGTGCCCTGCCCAGACTGAGCCAAAGCACAGTGAGGTAATAGCCAAAAAGAAGGATCCCAAGAACAATCAAAATGTTGCCTGCCATACCGGTAACCATTCCCGTGGTTGTCTTTGATGCTTTTTCTGCATTAAGAACTGAAACAATCTTTGACTTCCCGTGGACGGGCTTAATCATAAATATCGTTATCCATATCAATAACGACCCGGTCAGCCACAATCCTGAAACCAGTAATCCATAAAACGGGAAATTTGTATAATCAGCAAACATTGTTGTTTTTAATTTTTTATTGAAGGTTTATTAACAGTTTCAGTCCGGTCTTTTCCAATCCAGAAAATATATACAGCTCCTGCCAACAGCATGATAAAACCAAGATAGACCAACGGGAGCCAGGGGTCACGAACAATCTCCAGAACACTTATCTCTGACCATTTCCCCCTGCTCTGGTCATAGCTCACCTGATACAACCTCCATCCTTTTACTTTGGGAGGTTTGTTCACCTCGATAAACAGTTCCCTTGGTTCATCCTGCATGGTGCGGGCTATGACGTGGGACTGGTACTTTCTTGGTTCCGGCAAAGTCATCACCAGGACATTTCTACCGTCGAGCCAGATGTATTCAGAGTCGTACTTAAAGCTGCCGCAACTTATCCATCCCTCACGTGATTCGTTTGTTGATCTATTTAAGGCTCTTATCTTTGCAAAGGGAGGAGCTCCAGTTTCTTCTGAATAAACATATGTTCCGTCCTTTGCGGTTGCCATGGGCAAAAACTCTTCAATAGTTATGTGCCAGTCCGCCACTCTTATTGTTTCACCGGCTTCAATATACGGCAGGGGCATCTGATCAGTATCTGACAGCCGGCCTGTATGGCTGTCTACTATTGCCAGCTGCGGAGGATATTCTTCTATATCAAAATTTAATAATTCCAGGGCGAAGGGCAAATGACGTATGTTGCCATTACCCTCAAATGCATGCCAAACCGGTTCCCCCTGATGCAGTTCCATCCTCATGCGATGCAGGTCACCTGTTCCCAAAGATGCAGCAGCTATAACAATCCACAGTCCGCCATGGTTGAGAATGAACCCTGTGTTTTTCCTTTTCAGGGGAATAGAACGGCGAAGAGTGACAAGGCCCAGGCTGGTCAAAACATACAACTGGGACATCAGGAACACCCAGCTGTTTTTTACATGAGTCAGTCCCAAAGCCTCCGCTGTTCCGCCACTATCAGGCCTGTCCTGATGAAATACTCCCATCAGTATTGTAAGCATTGTGACAAGGCATATAGCGCTTGTAGCAGCCGGGATGGATGAGAGCCACTTAACCATCGGCTCACCCCTGTAAAAGTTATGTAAAAAAACTATTGTAGTAATAAAGGCAAGACCCGCAAACATATTAAAAGGGAAAGCAGGTATGCTGATACCGGGCTGAGGTGTGATCAACTCAATAATAAAACCCGCAAGAAGCAGTGCCAGTGCCACCAAAAAACCCTCCCTGTACCTCCATGGGGGATCAAACAATCTCTTTTTAGTTCTTTTTTTCATCAGTTTAGAAACAATATGCAAATATAGACATTACAAACTAAACGTAAGCAAAGTCTAAAAATTGACAATGAGAATACAAAAACAGGGTCTAAATATACGCAACGTAAATTTAAATACAATGAAGGCGGTTGAATCCCTCATGTTACTTCGTCACACAAAACACAATGTATAAACATGAGGGATCCATGGACTTGCGGGGTAGCCTCTATTCGTATCTGAGTGCATCCACAGGGTTTGTTCTGGCGGCCTTAAGCGCCAGTCCGGTAATCGTAGACAATGCTATTAACAGGGCCGTCATACCCGCTGCAATAAACATCCATGCCTGAGGATCGGCCCGGTAGGCAAAATTCTCCAGCCACCTGCTCATGGCATACCATGCCAATGGCCATGCAATTAGGTTGGCCAGTAATACCCATTGGCCTATATCCCTGTAAAGCATAAACAGCAATGATCCGGTGGTTGATCCCATTGCCTTCCTTATACCCAGTTCCTTTGTCTTCCTGATTATGGTAAATGAGGTAAGTGAATAGAGGCCCATCACCGAAAGAATCACTGCAAGCACGGCCGCCATGCTGATAAGTTTGTTGTTTCGTTCCTCTGCGTCATAACTATTAATTAGCATGTCATCCAGGAAAGTGTAATTATAGATGTAATCAGGATCTGCCTGATTAAGCGTACTGCCAATAAAAGCAATTGTACCCTCAATATTTTCAGGTCCGGTCCGGACCGATATTCGGCTGAAATAACCGGAGTATCTGGAATGAGCTATAGGTTTTATCGGCTCGTGAAGTGACTGGAAATGGAAATCGCTTACTACACCGATAATTGTTCCCCTGGTTTCCCAAACTATGATATCTTCTCCCACAGGCTCCTCCAGTCCGAGTGCCCTGGCGGCCGAACGGTTTATTACAAATGCTGACCTGTCGCTTTCAATTTCCGCCGAAAAGGCCCTTCCTTCAATTACCGGTATCTGGTAAGTTTCAAAATAATCATCCTGGACACGGTTTTCATATACCATAATAGCATCATCCCTGTTTTGCTCTACATGCCAGGTGTTCTGAATAGTTGCCTGCTTGCCGGGTATCCATTCCGAAGCGGTAACGCTGATTATTGACGGGTTGGTTAACAGTTCCTGTTTGATAGAACTGTAGCCTGAAGTTATGCCGGTGGTAAGGTTTTCAATGACTATTATGTTTTCCCTGTTAAAGCCCAGGGATTTGTTTTGCATATATTTCATCTGACTGTTCAGAATAATAAGGCATGTAATGAGAAAAATAGCAATGGTAAACTGAAATACAACCAGGGAGACTTTAAGCATGCTACGCCCTCCGGGGCCGGAATGTTTGTGGAATATTTTCAGGGGACTCAGGCCTGAAAGATAAAAGGCCGGATATGCCCCTGCGCCGATTCCTGTAATCAGGGTAACCAATAACAGAAATGGCAGTGAGTAAACATTAAAATAATTAACTGAAATTTCCCGGTTCATAAGCTCCCCGAAAGGATGGGCCAGCAATTCGACCAGTGATATGGCGATGACAAGGGAAATGAAGGCTGTAAGAAGAGATTCGCTTAAGAACTGCTTTATAAGATCATACCGGGAACTTCCGGCGATCTTCCTCATAGCCACCTCCCTGCTGCGTGTTTCCGAACGGGCAGTAACCAGGTTAACATGGTTTACAATGGCTATAAGCAGAATAAACACTGCCAGCAGGGAAAAGATATATACATTGGAAATTTTTCCTCCCTGTTCCATTTCAAAATCCATATCCTCCGAGTAAAGATGGATTTTTCCCAGCGGCTGAAAGAAGGGTGTAATTTTAAGGCCCATGCCCCGTAAAGTTTCGGTATAGAACTCGTCAATGAATTCTCTTGATCTTTCAAGTGTTTCCAGGCGATCAACCCCTTCTTCAAGTAAAAAGTATGCATAAAAGGAGAATCCCCTGGAATTTATAAATTCACTTTCATCTTCAAGTGCAACAAAGGGCATCAGCAGGTCGAATTTAAGATGAGAAGTTGAAGGAACATTCTGTATTACCGCACTTACCATATAATCTCTTTCCCTTATTCTCAGTATCTCTCCGACAGCCCTCCGGTTGCCGAATACTTTTTCTGCCAGCTCGCCGGTAATAATTATCGTTCCCGGCTCTGTCAGCTGGCCGGCTGGATTGCCCTCAATTACTTCAAATGTGAATATGTCAAGAAATGAGCTGTCGACAATCAGCCTTTTGTTATCGAAGAATCGATGGTTTTGGTAGAGAATCTCCACATTGCTGTTCTCGACACGGGTTACATGCATTATGCCTGGTACGGATGCTTCAAAAACGGGAGGCATGGTACCCATTGAGACAGGAGCTTTAAGGGAGTGATCGCCTCCCATTTCCAGGAGTGAGTTTATACGGTATATCCTGTCATAGTTCTCATGAAACCGGTCATAGCTGAGTTCGTGACTTATGAAAGTGAATATGAGAATTGTGGCGGTCAGTCCTACTGACAATCCGGTAAGATTGATAATGGAGTAGCTTTTGTAACGGTTCAGATTTCTAAGGGCGGTAATTATATAATTCTTTAGCATCGGTTTACCTGATGAGTTTTAAATTAAAGAAACAACAAATGTACCATAAATGGCAACCTTCAAGAAATCAGGCATAAGCCTGAGGGAAGATTTGCAGAAAAAAAAGGAAGTGTACGGATACAGTAATCTTATGTGCGGAAGTGGACACCGGTTTAATGATGCCAATTTTTTATGCAACCTGAATTCAGGGGTGGACCATGCTTTTAGAAAACAACTCTGAGAGAACAAACATTAGATCACTATTTGGCTTCCTTGGAGGATAATGAATTTGACCGGACCGGTATTTATTACGTGCGCGTTACCCAAAAAAACGGGGAATATGCCTGGTCCAGTCCGGTATGGGTAAAATCCTGAAAAAGGTTATTTTAATAATTACTGAACAAAAAATGCCGGAAGGGGAAAACTGAAGTTTTTATGCTTTTCCCTTCCGGTATTAACCCTATACCGGCATTGAAGGTAATGACCAGCCTTCACGATATTTGGTTTTAACAAGGCTCTCAGCAAACTCCTTTGCATTGAGCTCATCAGTCCATATCTTCTGTGTTCTTGGACGGTCACCCTCTCTGTGTATTGAGCGTTCTTCAATTAACATCCTCACCTTATCGTTATCACTGATATTGGTAAATCTCATATTTGGCCCGTCCCAATCCAGAACCTTGTGAAGACCCTGTAAACGAACAGCCAGCACTCCCATAACCACCATTTCGTTGAATGGACCTGCTTCACTGAAACTGGATGCAGTTTCAAGCCTGTTTGCCGGACTTTCCTTGCAGGCCCTGATCCAGTCCTGACGATGATCGTCAATTCTTCTAAGGGACTTGGGAACATCAGGAACCCTGCCTGAGAGCAACCATGGATCTCTTCCGTAACAACCGCAGATCAGGGTGTCTTTAGAACCATGAAAGATAACCCCGCCACCTCCAACATTCATATTACGTCCTTCAGGCCATCCTTCGGGTTCTTTAGGCTTTAATCCGCCGTCATACCATATAACCTCGACCTCAGGCATGTTAACGTTGGATACTGCAGCACGCCGGGGGTAGGTCAGATGTACAATCTCCGTGGCAGGACAGCTATCCTGGTATAACTGACTTGAGCTTCCTCGTACTTTTATGGGGTATTCAAGGTTTAATGCCTTAAATGGCGGATGAAGAATATGACAGGCCATATCTCCCAGGGCACCGGTTCCGAAATCCCACCATCCCCTGAAGTTCCAGGGTGTATAGATTGCGTTATACGGACGCATTTTAGCCGGCCCTACGAATAAGTCCCAATTCATTGTAGAGGGAACGGGCATAACTTCGGAAGGCGGATTTATTCCCTGGGGCCATAGGGGGCGGTCAGTAAAAGCCTCAACTTTTGTCACTTCACCAATTTCACCATTCCATATCCATTCACATACCTGACTTACACCTTCACCGGATGCTCCCTGGTTGCCCATTTGCGTGGCCACCCTGTGTTTTTCAGATAGCTTTGTCAAAAGCCTTGATTCGTAAACAGTGTGAGTAAGTGGTTTTTCAATGTAGGCATGTTTGCCAAGCGCTATTGCATGGGCTCCCACAATGGCATGAGTATGATCGGATGTTGCTACCATGACAGCATCTATTGACGAATCCATCTCATCATACATTTTCCTCCAGTCCCAGTATCTCTTAGCATTTGGATATTCATCAAATGTTCTTTGGGAGTGTCTCCAGTCAGTATCACATAATGCTACGATATTTTCAGTAGCCATAAGTCTTAAATTACCAAATCCCATACCTCCAACTCCAATCCCGGCAATGTTCAATTTGTCACTAGGGGCTTTATAACCCAGGCCACTGACCACATAACTGGGTAAAATGGTAAAACCTGCTGTGGCAAGTGCTGCATTGCCTAAAAATTGTTTTCTTGACATCTTTACCTTCTTTTTTTCCATAATTTTAATGAATTTGTTAGTGAGTTGTACTATTGAATTATCAAATATATGCTTTCCGAAGGATTATCAGGTTAATTATGCGAAAATATAGCAGGATTAATTTGTAATTTACTATAAGTTAAACAGCAAATTGGCCTGGTTAATATAAATATGCTGACGGGTAGATAATAATTGTTGATTAAAGATATTAATATATTAATA
>SLPB01000006.1 GCA_007132225.1 Bacteroidales bacterium
CAAGAGAACTTCTTATAAGAAGATCAAACCTGCAACGCTCAAACAACTCGCTATCGCTCCACCCAAAAGCTTCCTTTAAAGACATCATGCCAAGAAGCACCTTGACAGAAGCATTGGGAGCTCCCATCCTCTCGCTGAAAAGGGATTTGAACAAGGTCTCATCAACACGGTTTACAATGTGTTCACGAAACATATTGTGCCAAACCTGATTATCAGTGAATTGGTCATAAGAAGAGCCTTTGAGCATACCGGGGATGCTGGCAAAAATATCAAGCTGCTTTTGTTTTTTAGAAGCCCTGAACATAAAGTTACGTTTTAATTATTCACAGCATAAATATAACTATAAATAATTATATATCAAACTATTAACGTTTCTCGTGGAACATATTTTATTAACAATCAATTGTTTATAACTTTGTCGACTTTTCGGAGTGGACTCAAGGATAAATTTGGATTTTATGATCATAAAATCCGCCAAAATTGCATTAAAATTAGCTGTATACCTGCATTTTACTTATGCACAGATACACCTATCCCATAGACATAGAAGGCGATACTAGTATTTGGTGATTTGAGTTACAATTTACTTTACGTATACCCCAATGCGAAGTAATCATAACACGACATCTGTAGTTTTTTTTTAATGCAGGATGCCGGCATCTCAATTTTGATCCTGGTCTTAAGTTTTTTAACAACCGCGGCAGTTTTGAGTATCTTCTCTCTTATGGTTTTGATTGTTGCCGTGGCATACTCGGTACCTTGTAACATCTCACTCTGGAAAGTGTGGATAAGCACATAAGCCATTGAATGTAAAAACAAACGGAACTGGTTTGCAGAAAACTTGTTGCAGGAAGCTCTGTCGCTTTTAATAGTGACTTCTGCTTTTTCTTTGAGTTTGGTATTGCCTGTTTCAGCCTTCTTGCTGCATCGGCCCGGTTTCAATATGGTTGTAATCAACTTGCCCGAGAGACTTTCATAAATATGAAGGGGCATATAGCAATGCTCGTCATAATAATGACTAAACAAAGAGAGTTCCTGCTGGCCGTGTGTATTTGTATTTGTGTTGTCACAATCAAGAATAATAACCTTTGGCTCACGTGAATATGAATTAATAAAGTTGTCCAGCAGTTTAATCCCCATACGAAAAAGGTCGGTTTTTGATGCCTGGTTCTCAAGGCGGCTCATTGTTGGCTGTCAGTCCAGGTCGTCAACGGTTTGGGGAAGACGGCCGGCACACATTTTAACAACCTGGTCTTCACGCAATACATTGGAATCATTACAATCCTCATAGCCTGCGGATATTTGGTAGGCTTGTTGTGCAATCAACTCCTGGATCTCATGATCAATGTAACGTTGATCTCTGGTGTCTTTAAATCAGGAACTAATGGATTTAATAAAGCCCAATTTGTTGTCAAGCTCTCTAAATAGTAACAATCCGCCATCACTGCTGATACGCTGGCCATTTAAGGATAAGGAAACATCTTTGTTTTTTACCGGAAAAAGAGCGAGTTGTGAGGAATTCTGTGAAATTTTTTCTATCATTTTAAAAAGGGGTTTTCGTTCTCAACATCCTAAAGATACTACTTTGTAGCGTCTTTAAGGAACAAAATCCCCCTTTTTTTGAATAATTCAGGTTAGGGAATAACTTTAGAAGCGCGTCTATTTATTGAGTTTATAAGTCTAGCTTTAATATAAAACACAATAACTTTATGAAAGAATTGAAAATCTCAGAAAGGGTTGAAAATTCGGAGCAATCCTCTACCGTTGGAATAGCTGATATCGCCATAAAATTAAGAGAAAGCGGGGAAAGAGTTTATGATTTTTCTGCTGCCCGTGCCTTTGAGCCAACACCCGCTTATATCATTGATGAAGCCGTAAGGACTATGAGAGCGGGAGATACTCATCAGACCATGGCGAAGGGAACTACAGAATACAGGCAGGCAATATCAGCAAAGCTGAAGCGGGAAAATAATATAGATGCAGATCCGGAAAAAGAGATCATTGCAACAATGGGTGTAAAACAGGGATTGACCATCAGTCTGTTGGCACTTATTAATCCAGGCGATCAGGTAATAGTTGAAGATCCCTGCTTCCCAAGTTATAAGCAGTTGATAAGTTACTTTGGCGGGGAAGCGGTTCCGGTACCTCTTAGAGCCGAAAACAGATTCAGATGGGACAAGGCCGAGCTTGAAAGTCATATAACAGATAAAACAAAGGCCATACTTCTGAACACACCTCAGAATCCCACTGGTGTAGTTCATACTCAGGAAGACCTTCAGATGATAGCTTCAGTTGCTATAAAACACAATTTATATGTTCTTTCTGATGAGGTGTATGAACGTTTGACCTGGAAGGAAAAACATCAGAATATATCTGAAATAGAAGGTATGAAGGAAAGAACGGTAACCCTAACCAGTCTTACAAAAAGTTTTTCCATGGGCGGGTGGAGAATCGGATATATCTATGCTTCCGAAAAGATAGTTAGTTCATTATATAAGCTGCAACAACATCTTATTACAAGTTGTAATTCTTTTGTACAGACAGCTGCAGCAGTGGCTTTCAGGGAGCCACCCCGCAATGAAGTGCTTGATTACTGGAAGGAATGGGAAGAAAAGACAAAATACGTATCAGATAAACTGGGAAGTATTCCCGGAATTGTTTGTCCAATGCCTGAAGGAGCATTTTTTGTGTGGGTTGATATTAGTGAATTAGGTCTGCCTTCAAAAGAATTTGTGGAGAGGCTTTTGAAAGAGGAAAAAGTGGCTCTCGTTCACGGATCATCATTTGGAAAGAATGGTGAAGGATATATAAGAATGACTTGCTCCAAAACATGGGATGACAATAAAGAAGGGTTGACCAGAATTCAAAGATTTATAAATAAGTTATAGCTGCAGGAATTGGAGCAAAACTTATATAATTGAAGAATTTTTGCCGGGTTACAGGATAGCCCGGCAAAATTCTTCGTAATGTATAATCTTAATTGCCAGGTCAAAATAACTAACTGATTATTAACACAACAAATTACATTTTCACGTATGAATTCCCCATGATTCTTTTGCCTCACAAAAAGACATGAATAAATGTGGGGAATCCATGGGATTGAAAAGTAAAAGTTCAAAGTCTTAATTAGGCAAAATAGTGATAACTAATTTACTAAACATAATTTATACGAATGAAGCCCCATCAGCCTTCGGCAGACAAAATGATATGAATAAACATGGGGGTTTGACCTGCGGTCGATTTCACATATTAACTAATTCTCTTTTGAGAAGCTTTATCAGATGTGAAATTCATACGGCAAAAAAGTGATGAACTTAATTATTGATTAGAGCTAACTAACTGAATGTTAATATAATAAACCTAATTTGCAAGGATGAATCTTGGTAGTCTTTACAGAAAGTATAGTGAACTGTCACTTGGTGTCAGAATTATGATATTCATGGGTATCGGAACCATTGCAGGAATAATATTTGGTGAAGATGCCATTATCGTTCAACCTTTGGGCGATCTTTTTATTAAGCTCCTTATGATGGCTGCCGTACCTCTTGTCTTTTTTAACCTTCTTAACGGTTTGACAGGATTAAGTGATATAAAGAGCCTTGGTAGAATAACTTATAAAATAGCGTTTTTTTTCGTCGGTACTTCAATCATCTCCTTCACTTTAGCATATTTTATTTTCAACTTTATTCAACCCGGCAAAGGATTTGCACTGGATGCTGACGCGCCAGAGGATATTGGTGACATGCCAAATGTAGTCGAAATGCTTATGGACATGGTCCCGGACAATGTATTTCAGGCATTTGCAGAGTCAAACATGGTGCAGATTGTTATATTTGCGGTTTTACTTGGGATAACAATCATTACTATGCCCGCAAAGTATAAAACCCCATTATCAAAAGGTCTTGATTTACTATCAAAGTTATTCAGGGAACTGGTTAACATGATATTGAAAATCAGCCCTTTAGGAATCGGGGCTTTGATGGCCGCAACATTTGGAGAATATGGTGCACAAATGTTTGGCCCGCTTGCCTATTTCCTTGGCGGTGTGTGGGGAACACAGTTAATAATGATAGGGATTTTCCTGATTCTGCTGATGGTGTTTACCGGCATGACCCCAAATCACTTTTTCAAACAGACCGGATCAGTTTATGCAACAGCCTTTGCAACATGCAGTAGCTGGGCAACCCTGGCAGTGAGCCTGGAGGTTGCTGAAAACAGACTGAAATTGCCCAAATACATATATGCATTCACTTTACCACTCGGAATTCAGCTCAATAAGAACGGTACAACTATAATGCTTATGGGTGTACTGCTTTTTACCGCCCAGGCCTCCGGTATTAGTTTTGATCTGCCTACCATAATTTCAATAATTTTCATTGGTTTAATACTGGAAACAGGTTCGGGAGGTATCCCGGGTGGCGGGCTTGTTATTGCTTTGATTTTTGTAAGAGCATTTAATCTTCCACTTGAGATTGCTGCTATTGTCGGAGGAATTTACAGACTTGTTGATATGGGCAATACCACGGTCAATGTTATGAGTGATATAGTTGGAACGATAATAGTATCCAAACAGGAAAACAATAAAAAAGGTAAAGAGTCACAAAATCAAAGTCTTACACAAAAATAATAAGTAAAACTTAGCCAATTGAATCCCTGATTGCCAAAATGTTTTAAGGCGGATCAATTTTTTTACCTGGAGCCATAATGGCAATATTACATTATTTTAAAAACTCAATGTAAGTCAGTTAATTACAACCAAAAATTACAATTATGAAAAATAAGAGAAACTGCTTTTCTTTTTTTCCCAGGATACATCCAATTTCGCTTCTATTATCTATGATGTTTTTGTTCATTACTTTCAACGGATCGGAAGCACAGTCTCAAATTCTTCAACCGGTAGAATACAATAAGGATCAATTGGTAAAAATGGCTGTACAGGGACAAATATCCGAAGCCAGGATGTCTTACCCACCTTATAGAATTGGCGCTGATGGAAAGCTAAGTGTAGTCCCGGGTACAGAAAGTATTGTTTATAATTTCCGCACGGGTGATTCTGCGGTTAATATGGCGGGAGATCATATAGAGCCAGCTGTAACCTTAAGGCATCCATCACCATTTGACAGTCCTGAAAGCCGCGGGTTTACTTTTCTTTCATGCATAGGCAATACAGTCAGGGTTTTAACCGGCGAGGCAAAAGGAGAGATTGGTTATATTATCGGAAAGCATGGCGATCCCAGGGTAATGGTCGATTTCAAGGATCCCGAAGTACTCAAAAAACTTACTCTTAACGATAAAATGCATATATATGCTCACGGAGTTGGCATGGAGTTTACAAATGTTGAGGGTGTTAAAATTATGAGTACAAGTCCGGCATTAATTGATGCATTAACCGAAGCAGGTATGGGAGTGACGGAAGAGGGCAAGCTTCGCATTAATGTTGCTTTAAAGGTGCCGGCAAAGATAATGGGTTCAGGACTTCGCCGTAGTCATTCCCATAGCGGGGATTACGATATCCAAATGTTTGATGAGGAGGTTGTAAATAAATATAACCTTGACAGGTTAAGATTTGGGGATATTGTTGCAATAATCAATGCTGATGTTTCTTATGGAAGAATTTACAGAACCGGCGCAATTACAATCGGGGTAGTTAGCCATGGTAACAGTGTTGTGGCAGGTCACGGTCCGGGAGTTACCACCCTGTTTACTTCTACAGAAGGAAATATTGATCCAGTACTGGACTCTGATGCAAATCTCAAAAACCTTCTTTTCAAGTGATCTGAAAGGGTTGAAAACCTGGCAAGCATCCCCATCAAATACGTCGGGTTAATCAAATTTGTTAATTCAGGAAGTGAATTTTTCTTTTCTTCTTTATCAATAGGGTTAACAGGATGACAGGCTAGGGGTTATCTTTTTAGAGACGTCTTATTTAATAGTATTATCTTATCTCGTGAGCTTAAATTTTTTTAATAACAAATAATTTTGAAAGTATGTCCAGATTAAATTCTTTTATCCGCGGAAGTGTACAAGTTGAATTATTATCAACTTTTTACAGTAAGGTTAACCACCGTATTATTAATAAAGTGGTTTGCAGAGTAAATCCCCCCCCTGCTATAAAGAGTACTTTTTTAATGATGGCGTTACTTTTTTCTTCCTCACTGATAATTACAGTTAATGCCGATCTAAGTTATAAAGATTCCGAATCAGCTCAAAAAACAACACCAGACACCTATTTTCCTGGTTACGGTTATCACAACTGGCAGCGAATCAGTCCTGAAGAGGCTGGCATGGATCCTGTCCTTATCAATGAAGCGATCGAGTTAAGCAAGAGAAGTGAAACATCCATTCCAAAGCAGGCTGAGCTTGCAATTCAGCAATGGCGGACAGGCAACGAAGACACCCACCGGTCTATAATCGGACCCGTTAAGGATCATGATGCAGGAGTAAACGGCATGATCATAAAAGACGGTTATATTGTTGCAGAATGGGGAGATGTTGAACGCGTTGATATGAGTTACAGCGTAACAAAAAGTTTTATTACACTTGTTATGGGAGTTGCCATGGACAGAGGTTTGGTAGATAGCGAACATGACCCTGTTTATAAACACATCCGGGGCCAGGATGAGCTTGACGACTTTTCTTCCGAACATAACAGGAAGGTTACCTGGGATCACCTTCTCAGAATGACAAGCGAATGGGAAGGGGAAGTATGGGGAAAACCATGGCATGCTGAAGGCAGAAGGAATCCGAGAGACCTTCCACTTCAGGAGCCCGGCACATTCCAGGTTTATTCGAATGTGACCTCAGCCCGCCTGGCTTTAGCTATAATGCAGGTTTTAAGGCAACCCCTGCCAAAGGTGTTGAGGGAGAATGTTATGGATCCAATAGGTGCTTCAACAACATGGAGGTGGAAAGGTTATGACAACGCCTGGATTGAGATTGACGGACAAATGATGCAGGGTTCTTCCTCTGGAGGAGGATGGGGTGGCAGTATGTGGATAAATACTCCCGATCTGGCCAGGGTTGGTTTGTTAACGCTTAAACAGGGAGAGTGGGATGGAAAACAGCTTATATCAAGAGAATGGTTTGAAAAAGCCGAAACACCAACACCAATAAGAGATGACCGAGGTTTTATCAACTGGAACCTTAACACCGGCCGCAAAGCTGTTCCTAAAGCTCCTGAAACTGCGTTTTTCCATTCAGGTTCAGGCAACAGGATCTATGTTGACCGCGAAAACAACCTGGTGGTAGTGATCCGATGGATGCAGACAGGCGATGCTTTCAGGGAGTTTATTGGTAAAATAATTGATTCAATTGAATAGAGTTCTTTTTCATTATTTTTTACTTAAACATTTATTTTATGTACAATTTAAAGCATTTTTATTTGGCCGCCTTTTTAGCTCTCTTTTTGATTACTTCTTGTAAGCAATCTGAAGAAAAACTGGAAGAGATGGCTGCTGAAATACACAATGAGATTCTGACAATAGACACACATTGTGATACTCCCATGCTTATGTTAAGGGGGCATGATGTAGGAATCCGCAATCCGGGTAACGAGTATGCCCAGGTAGATTTTCCAAGGATGAAGGAGGGGGGGCTCGATGCTGCATTTTTTGCTGTTTTCCTTCCTCAGGGAGAGCTTACACAGGCAGGGTATGACTCTGCGCATGAACTGGCTTTAAGAATGTTTGATGCCATTCACGAATCTTTGGATAAATATCATGATATGGCAGAATTGGCTCTGGTTCCCGGTGATGCTCAAAAAATTGCTGATAAGGGAAAAAGGGCTATATATATAGGAGTTGAAAACGCATATCCGGTTGGAAAGGATATTTCAAGACTTCACAAATACTACGAGCTTGGCGCACGTTATGTAACACTTTGTCATAACATTAACAATCAAATATGCGATGCTTCATCCGACTCGTCCGAACCTCTTCACAATGGTTTATCGGATTTTGGGCTTAAAATAGTTGAGGAAATGAACCGGACGGGAATGATAGTTGACGTAAGTCACCTTGCTGAACAATCAGTTAAGGATGTTATTAAAGTAAGTAAGGCTCCTGTAATTGCTTCTCACTCAAACGCCAGGGCAATTAACGATCACCGCCGCACTATGAGTGATGAGTTGCTGAAAATGGTTGCAGAAAATGGAGGTGCTGTGCATGTAACTTTTGCATCATCACATGTGGGACCCTTGCAAACAACTCCCGAATATGACTCTGCAAGAGCCGCTGTTCGTGAAAGATGGAATAACTTTGAGGGTCTTACCGAGGAAGAATGGAACATGGGTAGAGCAGAACTGGATGAAATGGTTATGAATTACCCGGTTAAACGCCCTACTGTATCTGATCTGGTCAATCATATTGACCATATTGTTAAAGTTGCAGGTATAGATCATGTTGGGATCGGAAGTGATTTTGACGGTGGCGGTCGCCTTGAAGACATCAACGATGTAACTGAGATTGAAAGCCTTACTCTTGAACTTTTAAGGCGCGGATATTCAAGGGAAGAAATAGAGAAAATATGGTCGGGGAACTTTCTCCGTGTGTTCAATGAAGTTGAAGAAGTTGCCCGTAGGTTGCAGGAATAATTTTGTTTTAAAAAAAGTATTTTACATCCGGCCAATCAAAAATCAGTTGCAGGAAAACTTGCTGAGTCAAATAATTTGAGGGAAAGGTATATATACATGCCGAAAAGATAAGAAAATAGCCTGCATCTTGTTAGAAACTCATTACAAAATGCAGGCTATATAATTTTATTTTCAGCTTCTTTTGCTGATCATTCAATAAACGGGGTAATTACGACACCTGGAAGATTCATGGTTAGTTCACCTTCATCAACCGTAAATACACCATTAATAAGCAGATATTCAATTCCTTCCGAGTATCTTGTTGGTTCATAAGGAGTAGCTTTGTCAGTAATTTTATCAGGATCGAATATTACAATATCTGCATTCATTCCATTCCTGATCAGCCCCCTGTCCATTATACCATACATTTGTGCAGGAAGTGAGGTCATCGATCGTATTGCCTCTTCAACTGTTATGACATTCCTCTCCATAGCATAAACACGGATCATACGGGGGAATGTTCCGTACCACCTGGGGTGTCCGGTTCCTTCATCAAGTTCTGAAACACGCACCCTGCCGTCTGAAGCGGTTGCGGTCCACGGTTGCCTGATAAAGTTCTCCACATCATATTCGCTCATGGAAAAACCGCGAATGCTTACGCCACCCAGCCTTTCAGGATCACCTTCCATTTGAAGGCGAATTGCCATATCTATATCAGAGAGATTATATTCTTCAGAAAGCTCTTTGAGTGTTTTTCCAATTAACTCCCTGTTTGGGTGATCTACAAGTGTTAAGGTGCTTGCACCTCCTCTCCGGTTTATCTCATGGACTATATCCATGCGTATCATTTTTTCCTTTTCGGGATCGTCAAGATAACGGGACAAAAGTTCTGCGTAATTTTCATTCTCTGATTTATGATCTCTGAGCCAAAGCGGAACAAGAGGATCCCTGCCGTCACTACCAGATGTGTTGTAAGGATAAAGTTCGGCATATACTTTTACACCACGGTTTCTTGCATCTTGAATCAGATTGATAATATTTTGACTCGCCCCCCATGAAGTTCTCCCCCTGGCTTTTATATGAGAGTAGATAACTGTTGCGCCCGTTTTTTCACCTATCTCAATGTGCTCCAATACAGCATCACGAACTGAAGGCTGATGCGGATCATCCTGGCTTGGCCAGTACCATTTCGGGAAGTCTCCCTGGGCTCGTGGATGATTATGAACCACTCCGCCAAATGGAGCAACTTCTTCTGCAAGAGCAATTACTTCTTCAGTTGTACTCCATTTACCAGGCACATATTCAAGCCCCAATGAAATTCCGGCCGCACCGTTTTCCATTGCAAGACGAACCATGGAACGCATTTCCTGAATTTCTTCCTCGGTTGCTGCCCTTTGGTGGTCGTCCCCAAGAACTTCTCTGCGAATGGTATTATGACCGATTAATGTTATGGCATTGGGCCCGATTTTCATTTTCCTCATATCATTAATCTGGCTTTCGATACACAAAGGAGATCTGCCGCACTGGTTAACTACTATTGTTGTTACTCCCTGGAACATATCACTCGGCCCGGCACGGAACCTTATATCCTCATCTTCCAGAGCAGGTTCACCATGAGTATGAATATCTATAAAGCCGGGTGCAACAATTTTACCTGAAGCATCAATAACTCTTTCAGCATTTACACCTGAAAGATTTCCGACAAACACAATTTTCCCGTCGCGTATTCCAACATCTCCAAAGAAGTAAGGATTTCCTGTCCCATCCATTATTTTCCCGTTGGTTATGATGAGATCAAATGAATTGTGAATAGAATTAGAGAATGATTCCTGACTGTTTGAAGTTGAATAAATGAATACCGTAATGAACGCTAATAATAAATACTTCATATTTTTTCTTGTTTTAAGCATAATTTGTATCCTCCATTTTTTTACCTTATGACGTTTTTTAATGATGATTCCCTAATATTATTAATGAACCCTGGTTGAACGTGGGATTGGATGACCTACTTAAATTGATCTGAGCCAATAAGGTGCAATAAATATTTGTTTATTAATAAAACACCTAAGAAATTATGATAGTTGGAAAAGAAAGAAAGTATTTTCCGGATAAATGTTAAATGGCGGAAGTGAAAATATTTAAATCCGGAATTAAATAATTAATGGAAATCAAAGATAATCTTTAAGTTCCAATTTTAGATAACTTAAAGCTTTTGTTATGTGGTACTCAACTGCCTTTTCAGTTAGTTTGAATTTTTTTGCAATCTCTTTATTGCTTTGATCATTATTTCTGCTCATTTTATATATTTTACGGGTTTTATCAGGCAGTTTAGCAATTGCTTTATTTAACATTTCTCCAATTTCTTTTTGAAACAGTCTTGTCAATCCTGTTTCAAAGAACAGCCTGTTGATTATCATTGCTTCTTCAAGTTTACCCTGTTGACTCCTATTGTGCTCCTGAACTACCTTTTGATGCCTTAAGTACTGAATGCAGTTATTGTGGACAGATTTATACAAATAAGATTTAATTGATGTGTGTATTTCTAATTTTTCTCTTTTTTCCCATATTTTACAGTAAACATCATGAACTAAATCTTCTGCAAGTTGTGAGCTTCCCGTATAGAATTTAGCATAGTTGTTTAAAGGGATAAAGTAGCTTCGAAAAATTTCTTCAAAAGCTTCTTCGTCACTATTTTTAAGTTTTTCAAGAAGATGATGATCTTTATCCATAAAAAAAAATTAACACCTCAAATATACATAAAATATATACTGCATATATTACACACTGACGCATGAAAAAATTTTATGGATATTCCTTCTGTAAGTCTGAATTTTGTAAATTCTTGGTACAAAAATTCAGACTTTTTTTACAGGAGAAATATAATATATATTTTACAGTTCTATTTTTCTGTATAAATTAATATTACTTTTATGTTGCCATAAAAGCATCTATCTAAAAGAATATAATGTTTCTATAATTGCATTCGAACTTTTCTTAAGCTTTTAAAAGGCAGGTTGAAATACGGAATGGAAAATGAATGCAACAATATGTTTTTCTTATGCAACGAACATTTTTTATAGGAGATATCCACGGCTGCAGTAAAACCTTTAAAAAAATGGTTAAAGATAATATCGGTGTAACAAAAGGGGATATTATTTGTTGTCTTGGAGATTATGTCGACAGGGGGCCGGACAGCAAAGGTGTTGTTGATTTTATTCTGGAGCTGAAGGAGGGGGGATGTAAGGTTTATACACTCAGGGGTAATCATGAACAGATGTTGCTGGATTCTGAAGAAGGGGGATTTTATTATGAGCTTTGGATGCAGAACGGTGGCCACCAAACCCTTGACAGCTTCGATATCAATTCTGTTGCGGAATTGAGTCCTGTTTATAAAGAATTTTTCAGAGATACGGAGTTTTTTTTTCAGACTGACGATTATATAACCGTTCATGCAGGGTTGAACTTCAATGCCGGAAATCCACTGGAGGACTGGGAGGCAATGTTGTGGATAAGGGATTTTTGGGTTGATGAGTCATATTTGAAAAATAAACCGTTGATACATGCCCATACTCCAATTTCAAGGGATATGCTTATTCAGCAGGGGCTAGACGGAGCTGTCAATCTTGACGGCGGTTGTGTATACAAATATGCTCCCGGCTTAGGAAGCCTTTTTGCATTGGATTTTTACGGGAAGAAATTCCATGAAACAAGAAACATCGATTTTTAAGGTTTACGTTTATCAGCCTCTCTCTGACAAGATATAAGGTAATTGTAACAAAAAGATTATTTTTCTGCCCCCGGCCTGTATTCAATTATAAGTTGTTCTTCAACCTCCTTTTCGGTAAAAGCTACGGGGGGCATTTCGTTATTGGAAAAGATAACCAGCTGGTCATTGAAGTGTGGTGAATCCTCCTTTATGCTTTGCCCGTATGCCAGTATTGAATATGCTTTTGGAGTTTCACCGAATTCAACTGCAAACACCCAGCCGTCACCCCTCTGGACTTCTCTTTTTCTTTCATCTTCGCGGTGCTGCCTGA
>SLPB01000097.1 GCA_007132225.1 Bacteroidales bacterium
GCAAGAAATTTCGAGTTCAATACTTTATAAAATTGAAAAAACTGCTTGAAGTCAATTTCAAAACTCAAATTATCATGGGTGAACTTTAAACCTTCATCCTCGAAATAAAGATTAACTGATTCCAGTGCATTATCAACCAGTTCAGGTACTGTCCTGCCTGTGGTAAATACAGGATAATCATCACAGAAGGCGGAAAATCCCGTATCTGTTTTTTCAACAGTGATTTTAATCTTTTTCATTAATTTTTCGGATCTTGATCTAAACACAAAGGTAAATAAAAATTTACTTTATATCAAATATAACCCTGTCTGTCTCAACCTTTGCCTGTAAAAAATCTATACCTATGTGGTAAAAAAATCTATGAGCATTATAAAATGCGTGAAAGGCTTCAGAAACAAGAGCAGTACACAAGTTTTGCGGAATAGAAAGTGTCAATTATTCAAAAAGTGGTAAAAAAAGTATGCTTGATAAACAGTAGGTTAAGAAAAAATTTAGTTTTAGTGAGGCTACAAAAAAGACCCCTTAACAGATTAATGTTGAGGGGTTTGTGTTTTTTTGTGTCCCTGGACATATTATGAAAGAAGCGGTGGGGTTGGTAGACCACCATATCCATTCATTGTCCGGGTCAAGGTCAGCTCTCTCAACTGTATCTCCGGTGGCGGTTAATCCAACAGATGAAAATTCAAGCTGTTCTCCAACTGCAATGGATGCGCTTCGGGAAAGTTCATTGAAATTAAATCCGGAGTGGAGGTATAGGGTATTGCAGCTAACCGAAAATCTGCTGTCAGAAGTTGTAGCTGATACCGGCATTCACCATTCTTGGCAGCCCGACCCTTATTCCCTGGGGTCTGCGGGTGGTGATATACCGTTCATTAAGAATGTTTTTTACCATCAGGTTAAGTCTTAAGCCGGAGTGTAGATTATACCAGGCCGAGGCATTCATTACAAAAAATGACGGTAACATTCCTATACGCCCGTTTGCCGTTGCCTGAACGTAATCATGGCCGGGATTGCTGTCTGCTTTTTCAAACCAGTCGCTTACATTTTTAGTATTTAGAACATCGGTATATTGTTTTCCGGTGAAGTTTCCACCCAGCCGGAAGCCGTAACCACCAGCTCCCTCAAACTGAAAGAATCCTGATGCAAGAACCATGGGTGCATAGGGGGTATGGTTGCCTTTTACGTTGATATAGTTTGTTTCCTGGACACTGGCGTTGTTATAGGTGCATTTTGCTATAAGCCGGTCACTTGTAAAAACCGAACGGGTTAATGTTGTATTCAATCCCATGAACATGTTGCCTTTTATGCCTGTTAACTCAGAGATGCTCAGGATCAACTCGCCTTCAACACCACGGTGCATAGTCCTCCCCCCATTGATGTATCCTGCTCCTGAACCACCTGAAGATTCAGATACAGGAATAACCTGGTTGGAAAAATCCATCATAAAAAAAGTCATTTCGAACTCGGCTACCTTAAAAAATGAGGTCCGGGACCCGATCTCATAATTCCAGCTTTTTTCAGCATCAAGCTGCATATCGGTGCCCTCATTGCTTATGGCATCTTTGATGCGGGGAGGTGCAAATCCACGGTGCACTCCGGCAAATATTCCGTTATCAGGGGTAAAATTATAATTTACACCCATTCCCGGGATTATCTCAGTCACCGTGGTATTGTTCATAATGTTCACGTCAGTGAAATTACTGCGTAAAATATTCCTTTCGTATTCCAGAACTTCGGTTCGCATTCCCGCAGTAAATGAGAGCCTGTCATCCACCAACAGTTTATTCTGGGCCCATGCGCTAAGTGCATGTCCCGTCCTTATCTCATCATTCCTAAGATCGCCTGATATTGCGCCGGCAGAAGGGCCGTTCACCCTTTGTTCATACGCCCGCTCATAAAGTAAACGGGAACCGGCATCCAGGATATTATTCATCCCTCCCCAGTCATACCTGTAATTGAGCCTGGTTTCCAGGCCTGCAACCTCAAACTGCCTGTTCCGGTTACCAGTACTGTTTCTAAGAAACAGAGCCCCACCCGGCATTTCGCCATTGCCCCACTGAACACCGGTAAGATTTGATGCATCCTGGTCATAGGTAAAATCCTGTCTTTTCCAGTCCCTTGTTGTTGTATAGGCAAAAACGGTGGTGTTGAAACGAAAGTTTTCAGTTGACCTGAAGCTATGTGTTACCCCAAGTGAATAACGTCTTACTGCAAGGTGGTCGTCGGGGGCCAGCCGGGAAAAATCATTATCACCGGCATCAAACATGTACTGGGTCAGTCCTAGATAGGTGGAATTTGAGTTTTCGTCATAAATTCCCAGCTTGACCATGATATCTGACCGTGGTGAAGAGTCAAATTTAAATTTGGCATTGATATCATTAAGGGTAAACTCTGTAGGCCCCAGGTTCTCCGCCTGCCGTCTCAGGTAGTTGACTGTAAATCCGGTATTACCATAGGTATCGCCATATCCCAGGCGTCCTGTATAATAGCCGCCCTGTCCACCGCTGAAATTTGCAAAACCGGAGCTTTCGGCAGGAGGATCGGCTGTAAGGTAGTTGATAACTCCTCCCACGGTTTGTGGTCCGTAAAGTATTGAACCGCTACCTTTAAGCACCTCGATACCACTCATCCTGTCGATGCTCGGTGTATAGTACATCTCAGGCTCACCATAAGGTCCCAGTGCAACGGGAATACCATCTTCCAGGATGAGCACATTCCTGCTTTTATCAGGATCCAGTCCCCGCACCCCTATGTTGGTGCGCAATCCTGCTCCCTCTTCTTCAACGACATGAATTCCGGTAACCGATCGCAGCACTTCATTTCCACTGAGTGGAGCGATAGCTTCAATATCCCTGAGGGCCAGTGTTGAAGCCGAACCGGGCAGATATCTCAGCATACCTATACGGCTGCCCGACACTACAACCTGTTCCATCATTAAAAAATCCTGTTCCAGTGTAAATATAAGCTCGGCAGTTTCCTTATCTCCAATTTCAATGATTTTTTCCGCATTTTTGTATCCTATTCCCTGAACAGCAACTACATGTTGCCCGGAGGGAAGATTTACCAGCATGAAATATCCTTCGGCGTCGGTAGATGTCCCATATGACGTACCTTTTAGATAGACGGTCACAAAAGGAACCCCTTCGCCGTTATGTAAAACCCTTCCATGAAAGTTTGAGTTAGCATTTTTTTCGTTGACAATTATTTCGCTTGAATTTGTTTTGCCCGGCAGTGTAACCATGGTTAGAAAAATGATAAAAAACAGGTTAAACAGATTACGAACTCGCATATTGTCTATTATTAAGAATTTATAATGTGGATTATCTCGGTCATGCATGATTTTAAACCTTTCTATATGTAGAAATGATGTGTCCGCAAATATAAAACCATTAAAATAGTACTGCAATACCTATAAATAGGTAATTTTAACAATTCAAACAGGTTTAGTTTGCGATCTCAATTATGGATTGTTAAAAAGAAATAGTTTTATAGTCAGGTTCGCAGATGACGTTATTCCTGGTTTTTAAGAGAAGTCTGATGTAGAAAGGCCCCTTGAAATATTTATAATCAGCTGCAACAGCTGGAGTTTAAAAAAATGAAAAAATACCTGTTTTCCATCATAACTATTTCCTGGTTGCTCCGTATATTATAAACAGAGTATTACAGGGTTAGGTAACCCCTAGTCACACAAAAAGATATGGTTTAAATTAAATATTTGCTGATGAAGTCATTAATCAACAGGTTTAAAAGATCTCCCAGGAAAACGCTCGACGAGCTCATTCGCAGCAATGCCCCAATAACTATGGCAAATCTGCAGGAAATTGACGGAATCCAGTGTCAATCAGAGATTGTCGCAGCAGCAAAAGAGTTGTTAAATGACCCTAATCATTCGCATGACGGATACATTATTTTGGGACCTCTCGCTGCCAGGGGTGATGTTGATGCTCAGTTCATGGTGGGTGAGTATTGTGAATTTGTTCTGAAACGACCAGAGCAAGCTGCGATATGGTATCAACTAGCAGCAGGTCAGGGATATGCAAAGGCCCAGAGGAATTATGCATATATGCTGATGAAAGGAAGAGGTGTAACCTGTGATCGCAAACAAGCATTTCTATGGTATACAATGGCTGCTGATCAAGGGCTTGCAGAAGCTCAATTCACATTAGGTGAATTCTTCAAAAGTGGAGAAGATGTTCCTCTGGATTTGAATAAAGCAATTTATTGGTATGATTTAGCAAAGAAAAATGGATTTGAGCAAGCCGAAATCAGGCTAATGCAAATAAGGGGAATTATTCCTGGTAAGAAGGAAGATAGTAAAGATCATATAAATGTTAGTAAAGCGATCCTGAAATTGCCAGAAGATGAGTTCAGGTCTGAACATGGCAATAATTGGTGTGCTGCAAAAACGGCAGTAAGCAGCGACTTTCAAAAGGCATTTCCGCTTATATATATTAATTGAACACTAAATTCAATTAATATATGAACTGATCTCCTATTCAGGGGAGTGGCCGTTTGAATTGTGCTCAGCAACGATTAAAGGTTCAAATCTTTTATTTTCCTTTTCTTGTCTTGTTAATTTTTCAGCATATCGCATTCCATTTATTTTTGAACCGGCATGCATTTTAATTTCCTTTGCAATTATTTTTCCTGATATCAGCGAATCCGGGTGAAGTTCAGCATGATTGGAAACATAAACTGTACCTATTACCTTGCCATAGACTATCAGGTTTTTTACCTTAAATTCCCCAATTATAACGCCTTCCTTGCCTACAAGAAGACTTTCGCTAATATTGAGTTTTCCCGAATAAACACCTGAGAGATTCAGGTTGCCGTTTATTGATATTTCACCTGTACCCGAAATGTTTTGCAAGAGGTTTGAAGGAGACTCAATTATTTGCCCATCCACTTTATCAATATCATTCATAGCTTCCTGAATTAAATACAACAATACGTCACTTAAATTTATTTTGCGTTAGCATTATATCTTTCTAAAAATAAAATAAAAATAACAACTAACAAAAAATGCACCAATATCAATGAAAGAATTTTGATAATCGTTAATTATAGAGAGATTAATTCAAAGATAAAGATGACGAATATCAAATAATCTGTTAAAGTACTGTAAATTAGGACTTATGTGCGATTGCGAAAAATTGATGAACAAATTTAACGGTATACTTAAAAATTAATTCTCAGACCACTTGATATTAGCCTGCCCGGATCAGGGTAACCGGCGACTGTAAGATACTTTTGATCAAGAATATTTCTGACCTCAACAAAAACCCTTGTTGAGAACCTCCCGGCAAAGGTATAGCCTGTTGTTACATCAACAGCCATAAAATCTCCGAGTGGAAAATCGCCGTGTTGAGCAACCCAGGGGCCTCTTACAAATCTGTTGTTTGTATATGGACCGGTGTAGTTTATAAACAGATTGGCATCGAACCCGGAATGTTCAAATAAAATACCGGTATTCAGAATTATATTTGGCAGTTTGTCATCATTTTCCATCTCACCCTTTATCTCATTTTCACCTTTCATAAACGTAGCATTTGCAAACAGGAAACTGTGAAGGACAGGAATATTCAGTTTGGTTGACAATTCCACACCGTAATTCCGCTTATCCAGGTTCTCATAGAGTTCCATCAGGTGACCATCATCAGTTGTAACTGTTTCTCCGCTTAATTCAAGAGCATCCTGCCTTTGAGCATAAAAGGTGCTTAGAGAAATCTCATTATTAGCGGGGGACTTGTACCTGAAGCCTAGATCATGCTGAAGACGCATCTCGTTCTCAGGCCTTATCCCCTGCTCATTTGAGCTGCCCCGCCGGGGGGCAATTGTTCCTCCAGAAAAATTATAATGCAGGGATAAGGAGTTTGATAAAAGATATGATGCACCAAGAACTGATTGCCATTCAAGGGGTGCAGTCTCGTTTTTAATGGGTTCTACGCCCCCGAAGCCCGCTGCGCTACCCTCAATGCCAAAACCACCGAATTCAACTATATAACCGCTTATAAGCCTGAATCCGCCATCAAACAAAAACCTTCCTGCTCTCTGCTCGCTGGCAATTACTCCCGACCAGGTATGCACATCAGCTGCACGGCCGGTATAATAACGTTTTCCCTCAGGTGCTTCCCAGTGGTTATACAAAACACCTATCCTTAAAGTGTTTGTGGGAGATAATGGGCGGCTGTGCAAAAGGTTTAATCCATACTCCCAGTCTTTTTCCTGGCCGGGCTCATGTTCAGCCAGATCATATCTTGTGTAGTAAGCATTACGGTATGATAAGTTGGTCTGCAATTCGGTAAGCGACCCGTCGTCTCCCAGGTAATTAAGCTTGGCATATGTTAAAGAGGTTCGAAGCGGATCGAAAGCTTCTTCCCGGCCCAATAAATTGGGCGAACTTGATTCAGCGTCAATTATGCTAACAAACTCACGTTTCCCCCCTATGTAGGTTGACCCGGCAGAAAGTTTAAATTTGCTGCTTATGTCCCAGTCCACATTTCCATGGAAGTTTGCTATGCGCTCATTGCCATTTCGTCCGGCCGGGCCGTCAGTGCCAAAAAAGGAGGCCGAGGTATTGAAAGTGACATTATCGACTTTATTTCCGTACTGAAAATTCGTGGCGTAGTTATTCTGCTGGCCGTACTTAGCTGTAAGTGTTATAGTTTCTCTTTCCGGTTTTTTTGTCCTTACATCAACCACCCCGGTCAGTCCTGAGAGCCCTTTAACAAGGGCACTGCTTGAACGGACAACTTCTACAGATTCTATATCAAGTGCGGAAAAAAAGTATGAGGTTTCCTCGAATTCCTTTTGCCATATACCATTTATGGAATAATCCGGGTAAGGGTACCTTTGGCCCCTGACAGAAAAAAACTGCTTTGTCTTTCTCCCCCGGGTCTCTGTCCATCCTCCCGGTACATATTTAACTGCATCGGTCAGGGTAACTGCTCCCTGTCTCTCTATTTCAACGGCACTTATTCTTGTTATAGCAGGTAATATTGATATTTGTTCCCTGTTAATAGTGGTGTCCCTTTCGGGGAATAAAGATTTTCCAAAAACATCAACCCCTTTAATATCCATGCTTTCCGGCTTAAGACCAATTCTCAGATTTCCCATGTTCTCAGAGGGTACGTTAAGAGCCAATTTTTCTTGTGAAAACCCAATGGAAGAGATAGTGATATTGTATTCCCCGGATGGCAGGCTGAGTTGAAATATACCCTTAAGATCCGAGCTGGTTCCGGACTGAGCCCCGGAAACTATTATATTGGCATTTGAAACCGGCTCGCTGGTTTCAAGATCATAAACATATCCTTTTACAGAAAATATCTCCTGTGAACAGAGTGGTTGGATAAATAAAAAAATATTGATTAAAACAATAGCAGAAAAAATGTAGTGATTTGATTTCATTAAAGTAAAATTATCAATTGAGAATTGGACAAAAATATTCAAATACAATATAAGTAAAAAGATAACTAAGGGGTTGCTTTTTTACAGGGCAGATCTGTTTTATACATTGAGGGTGTTGGAAAGAAAGCTGCCATCCTTCATCTTGTAGGTTCTGTGAGCATGTTTACCTATTCTCCCGTCATGAGTCACAAGAAGCACTGCTCCACCTTCTTTGGCAAAATCGGAGATATAGTTTAAAACAATCCCTGCGTTATCATCATCAAGGTTGCCTGTGGGTTCATCTGCAAATAATATTTTGGGCTCGTTTATAAGTGCGCGGGCCAGTGCAACCCGCTGGCGTTCACCTGTGCTTAGCTCACCAGGCTTATGATGGATCCTGTGACTGAGGTTGAACTGGCCAATAAGGGATCTTGCTCGCTTTTCCAGGGAGGAAGAGTATGAATTTGATCCTATTGAAGGTATAAGGATATTTTCAAGTATGTTTATATAGGGTACCAGATAGAACTGCTGGAAAACAAAACCTATTTTTTCAGCCCTCTTTTTGTCACGTTCATTTGCAGAAATATCATAAAGATTTGTATTGTCCAGTAAAACCTCTCCCTGATCAGGATAAAGTAATCCACCGGCAATCAGGAGCAGTGTTGTTTTTCCGCAACCACTCGGACCATTTACCGCAACAAGCTCACCTTGGTCTATCTCAAGAGAAACATTATCAAGGGCCTTAACAGCTTCATTTTTAACTTTTTTATATGATTTATTTATTCCGGAGATACTTAATACCATTATTTTCTCTGTTAATGTAAATAATTTGTTTACGGCATTTAAAATAATGCCTGCCTGTTTAGAAATCTTGTAAATGCAAAAACAGATTTACTGTAGAAAAAAACCTGCTGGGCAAAGATTAACTTATTGAATAACTCAAACCGACTCTACTGTTCACTCAGGATATTTGCGGGATCCTGGTTTGCTGCCATTACAGAAGGCAGAAAGCCCGCTGTCAGAGCTAAAACCGGTGCCAGAAACAAACCCAGAATGATAACAGGCAAACTTACAAGATTTTCAAAACCTGTATATGCAGGATCGGCACCACTCCACAAAATACCAAGCCAGGCACCTGAAATACAGCCTATAATACCAGCCACTATCCCCATTAAGGCTGATTTGCCAAGAAAGATCTGAAGTACCTGGTGACGTCTGAATCCTATTGCCCTAAGAATGCCTATTTCATGTTTTCTTTCACGTATATTATTCATTATCAATACAAAAATCCATACCGAAGAACCAAATATGAGAACCAGCACAAGTAATGAGGCCAGTCTTTCCTTCTCTTCTCTTAACTCCATCTGGTGAAGCCTTTCTGCTGAAATTATTTCTTCATGCAATTTAGAAGCTCTCTGTCTCACATCGGCACGGGCTGCAATAAGTGAACTGAATTCAAAAACCTGGGCATGTGGAAGTATAGCAGCAACTTCTTCTTTAACCTGCCCCAGCATTTCTGTAGCACAAACACATTCAAGTGCCAGTATGCCATTTATCAGACCCGGCCTTCCGAGTATCGACTGTGCCTTGTCCAGGGGGACCCAGACACTCATGTCATCTCTTGTACCGCGCCTTGCGTATACCCGGTTAACCTCAAATTTTTCACCCTTTACGTTTATTATGTCTCCCGGCCTTAGGTTCAATGATACTGCAATTTCTTCGCCCAGATCTGCTTTTCCTTCCGGCACCCTTTCCATTATGGGGGACCGGTACTCATCATCATCTGTTAAATGCCGGGGTTTGCTGTACACAGGAACCTGGCCACGGATACCTGATAAAAAGATTTCGATATTCATCTCCTCCCAGTAGATCTTTTCCTGCAGTACTGGCATTAGATGGTTTAGGGTTTTCATGTCACTTTCCGCAATTTTCCATACATCCTCATAATTCAGGTAAGTTGATGCATATCCGTTGCTCTCAAGCTCTGACAAACTTTGTTCTTTATTAAGGATAAGAACATTATAACCCATATTTCGCATAATGACCCTGTAGTCATCCTCAAGCTGCAGCATCTCTTCTCTCAGCTCCCTCTCTTTTTCAATAAACAATTGTTCAGTGGCGAGCTCATCACCTTTGAGCAGTACTATTGACCCTACGAACCCTGCCGTTGCGATTACCAGTGATAAAACACCTGTTATGAAGCCATATTTTTTATGTTTAAGTTCCCTCTTAATGATCATCCATATATTGATCTTTGGGGATTGGTCATTTTTTAGCGTCATTTTTTGCTTTTTTCTTAAATGCGATATTCAATAACGTTTTCTTAATCCGGATTATTTTCCTGGAGCCAAATTGAAACTAATCCTTGATAATTATTAGGATTATTTAATGCAGATACGGCAAACACTTCTTAATGCTTTCGGTACAAAATTATACCGCTCAGCAAAATAATCAGAATTATACCTGCGAAAACTGAAAGCAGGATTTGTGTTGAGCCGAATTTTCGTTTAGAGTCATTTTCCCGGGACTCCTTCTCCTGTTTTATTTCCAGTGGACTTTCGGGGCCTTGCCTTGCCTGAGCGGGTTCGTCTGCAATTCTGGTGTCATTTGCCGCATTATCTTTCCCATCTGCTTTATCTTCTTTGGGAACTTCTTGCTCCTTTTTCACCTCCTCAACTTTTTCAGCATCTTCCCGGCCCCGCGTCTGTTCTTCATCTTTGCCAAAAATATCAATATAAACAACCTTGTCCGAATCAGTCGCCCGGCTTTCCCTTTGGTTTGTTGCTGTTCCAAAATGTTTATTTGTTGCCGATTCAAGCTGACTCCTGGCTTCCGCTTCCCTGCTGGAAAAATCTCCCATCCCGCTCAGGGGATTGGCCAGGCTTATATCAGTTATGTTTTCAACAACATTATTCCAGTTCATTGACAATAACATGTCCGTACCGGGATTAAGCAATTTTGCCTGGCATGAACAGGGCCCTGTAAGGAATTCTGCTGCTTCCATGATATTCCATTCATTTATCCCCCTGCCCACTATGGCCCACAAGGCAATGCCGCGGCCATAAAAAGGAAAAACAATTGGCTCGGAATCAAACTTTAAAAGGTCATCCTCGGTGTTGACCAGCATTTTCACGAAAGGCTCTTCCCTTGCGTCACTGCGTGATAATGTTACTATTTGAAAATTTATTACCGGTTCGGCATCCGGGTCACCACTGGTGTTTTCGTACCATAAATCCAGATCGGGCAATACCAGTGTCTGCTCAAGTCGTCTCAGTTCATTGTTAAGCAAATCATAAGTCTTCCGGTCTTTACTGCGGTCACCACTCTCCAGTAAAACCCAGACAGCAGTAGCATTACCTGCAAGTTTCGCAGCAATTGATTCACGTGCAGGTGAATTAATCAGATTTTGCACGTTCTCTTTATTTAACGGTCCCGACCAGATAACATTATTATTACCGCTAACCCGGGGATACCTGACAACTATCCAGGGCAGTTCGGGAGGAGAGAGGTTATTTAGAAAGCCCCTGGTTATATCGTCCATCTGGTCACCGGCATTTATGCTCCTGAGATCCAGGTTTGCTTTCATGTCGTTGTCCGCCGATGAAGCATTCAGCAGGTAGTTTACAAGCTCTTTCTCATCTGCATCAAGCGAATTTTTATAAAACACATCAACCATATAAGGATCTTCTTCCCAGAATTCCAGCGCATACCTGAAGACGGGAATGGGGCAGGAATTAGATTTGATCGGCAAAAAGACAGTTATTCCCAGTATAATTGCAGATACAATAAATATCTTTATTCGCATAATGTTATTTTAGTTTAAGGCACAATCCAGTAAAATCTATCAAATTAAGGTTTATCCTGGTTAACCTCTATTTTCTGCCTGATGGTAAATTTACATCCCTTGAGTAAGCTTAAAGCCGAAGGCTTACATTACGGTTTCAGAGGTCAGATGATGAGTCAGCTGTATGCCCTTGCATTACTATCTCAACTCCGGAAATAACTGTTTTGTTCAAATTGCCTGAAAGTTCGATACGCAAGGCATCAGTTACTCTAACCCCGTTAAATTCCTTTCTTAAGGTTCGTCTTGCTCCTCCTGCTTCTTTAGCAATATCAAAGTTTTCAAGCACCTTCTCCCCCTGCAGTGAAACATCAAAGAGACGTTCTCCGGCCAGTATATCTTCAGGTTCGGCAAAATAGAGTGTAACGTTATAATATTTTCCGCCACCAGAACCCTCAGGTACCAGGTTAACTGAAACCGTGCTTAATCCTTTTGCACCGTAAGAGGCTACCCAGTCATATTTTTCATCACCATTCACGATCCATGTCGAATGGTTCCTGAACCAGTCATGTGAACCTGATTCTATTTTAACCGGAATATCGGGACCTTCCGGATAAATTTTCGGATATTCGAGCCACAGCACACCATCTTCCCTCCTGTTCCCCTGTGCCCCGAAATTAATCCCAAGCGAATGAATTGCTTCACTGGTCATATCCAGTCTGTTATGAGTCCACATCTCAATACCTGCCCCGGGCATATGAACCAGTCCAAAATTGCTTTGAAGGGGATATGAGCATGTACATGTCCTGGTGTAATCAGGGATATTCAAAACACCATCAGCAGCAACTATATTGTTTGTGCATCCCGCCTTGAACCCTCCAAGGGAGGCAGTACCTCCATAGTTAAAAAGATCAGTGAAACCTGCGGTACTCGTTCTGAAGGTAATAAGGTATTTACTTGAATTCATTGTGCCGCAGCCGTAATATTTGTGATATCCCCATCGGTAATCCTCTCCTGTTATCGGGTGGTCTTTAAGGATAAACTCACCCGTGAAAGGATTGATTGCAGGTTCACCAGGCCTGCCGGGAATTATCATATCATTATGAAGTCCAAGCGGACCTGAATAGCGGTGACTGCTTTCCCAGATTATTTCTCCGTTTGAACCATTGTGGGCAATCAGTCTTTCATTTGGCTCATCTTCCGGAGCACCCCTCTGTCCCCTGCGTCCACCCTGAAGCAGGATATCCCTGTCCTCGTAATATCCCAGCCATGTCCCAAAAACATTATCATTCAATGTCCACAGCTTTTTGCCCGTATTTAAGTCCGCTGCAAAAAGTTCCGAAC
>SLPB01000048.1 GCA_007132225.1 Bacteroidales bacterium
CAGACGGAGAAGTTCTCGCTGAAAGCCGGTGTCCCGTCCTGCTCTTTGAAACAGGATTACCGGTCCGGTTTTATATGCCCAAAACCAATGTGAGAATGGATATGCTGGAGCCAACCGGTCACCAGACCCAATGTCCATATATTATAAAGTTTTACCGGCGTGATATTTTTTCATGATAAAAGAGGCTGCCCTTCTGAGACAGCCCCTTTCGCAGTTTCCTGATATTTTGAACCAGGAGCCCAACTATTTTGAGTTTCTTTTACTAAAGCTCAATTGGTAATATCACGGTGTCTATAACATGGATAATTCCGTTTGAAGCAGAGATATCAGCAGCCACAATTTCGGCTGTGTTTCCGACGGCGGTGATCACGCCCCCAGAGTCTACTGAGAATGTTTCACCAAGAAGGGTTGTAATTGTACGGGGGCGTACCGGGGGAACCACGCTGTTTGCAGCACGACGGCCTTCGGCCACATGATACAAAAGAACGTTTGCTACGGTACCTTCACCTAACAGGTCGTCAATCGCTGCGAACGGACCTTCTTCCTCCAGTACATCTGGATCTAGAAGCTCGGCCACGGCACCTACCAGGTTAAGGAAAGCCTGATCAGTCGGAGCAAATACCGTGTATTGTTCGCCACCAGTGAATACTCCGGTTAGCCCGGTGTACTCGAGAGCTGCGAGCAGAAGGGTAAACTGAGGTTCTTCGGCTTCGGTAGAAGCAACAACAATCTCTGCTATAGAAGCATCACCAGGAGCCGGAGCAGCCTGGGGTACAAGATCAACAATCTCTCCCGATGGTACTCTGTCGGCAGGAGGACCTTTTCTAATCTCATCCTTTTCACAGGAAAAGGCAATAAAAGCTAAAATTCCTAACAAAATCAGATTTCTTTTCATAGCATTTAAATTTTTATGTTTAATTATATTGATATATTACTATACAAATATCATAATTATTAAATTATTAATCATAAATTTTTGATATATCTTACCTAATAATTTATAAACTTCTTCTAACTGGTGACGAAAGTAAAATTACAGAGAATACCAGGTAAAAATCCTTATGGTAATTACTACATTTTTAAATATTTACAAGGCGGACTCTTAATTGACCTTTAGCAAAGATATGCCGCCATCAATAGCATACACCTGTATATTGAAATCAGCGATAAAATCTTCAGGCTTTACCCTTGCATTCCACTCCTGTTTCACTCATATGTAAAGGTGTGTTTCGATAGGTTCCATAAGCCAGTCCTTTCCTTTTAAGAAGAGAGACTATTTCCTTCCCTGTTCCCGATGATGTCCCTGCCACAAGGTAATTTCTCATAAGTATCAGGTATTAGTTGCTTGTTATTATCTGAACCGGATATTTGAAAAGAGACTTACAAATGAGTTATGTAATATCTGTTTAATTATTTGCGTAAATCACAAACAAAAAAGGCAGGTAAAAGTTTATCTGCCTCCTGTTATCAGTAATCAGTTTTTTCACCTTTCGGTGGAAATCGCCACTACCATCAAATCAAAACGGTGGATGCAAGGCAAACCAGTCAAAATAATTGCCTTATAATATTGGAAGATTATTTAGCGATTGCCCGGATTTTTAAATCCCTGGTCCCGGCATAATTCGTTAATGCAAATTGCCCCCTCACCTATACCCCTTCATCCACTGAACCTCAAGCCGAAAATCGCCTGACTGCCTGTCAGATATCAGGAACCCCACCTGCTGAATATCTTTCTGTGACACAGGTTCCACATCCGGCAGAATCCGTCCCCTGAACACAGGCTCGCATTTATCGAAAGGAACAGCGATTGTTTGCCACTGACCTGTACCGGTTTCAAAGTGATACCGGTATGACACCCCATCCAACCGGTCATCCGTTCGAATTCTGAACTGGTATTTTTTGCCGTCACCCTTTACCCGAACCAGGATGCCTTTAAAACCGTCCAGCCGAAACCGCATAGCCTTTGTTCTGGTGGACGCAAAGCCACCATTATTTTCCAGCGATACATTCCCCGAGAAAACAGCAGTTTTATTATCACTCAAAATGAACATGCTTTTCGAGAGGCCGCCCATCACCCCATCATTGACAACAAGCCAGTCGTCCGTATTTTCCAAAGTGCCAAAGTCAAATAACATGGCCTCATCATAATCCCTGCTGTTTGTATTCATCAATATAATACCTGTTATGATAAATTTTGAAATCCCCAGCTAAGTTATAAAAAAAAGTTCTACCCCCTTCCGGACGATACAGTTATCCCTTCCGGGGAAATAAACGGCAATCAAATAATACTAAGCAATCTGTGTATTTCATGAATTTTTAACTATAGGTTAATGGTATGTCATGATCTGGCAGAGCTGCAAACTCCGCAGCATATGCCAGATCCGGTTGCCGACCAAGGCTCATCCGGAACCCGGCTACCTTGCATAACTGCAAACACCGCAGGATCTGCCAGACCCGGACAGAAAAAACGTAAATCGACTTTCTAAAATAGCTGAAAGTAGCTTTTCTAAATTGGGACTCAGAGAAAGGAACAAGAGAAGTATATGATCAGGATGGTGGAGAAGAAACAGGAAGACTCAGATACACAGGAAGAACTAAAAACCCGCCATAAAATGAGGATGGAATGCTAAATTTCATGGTTGATGGCATGGTCAGGATGGAAAAGGCTTTGATAAAGCATTTACGTGCAATTTGTAATTGCACTTTGCTATTATTTGGAGCATGAATACTAGATCTGGCTTATTTCCAGCGTTATAACGATGGAACTAAGCCGTCGTAGCGTGGCGCGGGCTTTGCCATAATGCAAAGTGCGTGACACGCGTCACGGTCGGCTTCAGTGAGTTGTTATAAAGCTAATCTTCAATCCTTGTGAAAAGAAATGCAAGGCTAATCAATTTCCAGACAACTAATTTCCCTATAATCCGAATGCTCTAAGAACTCTTTAATTAAAACCTCGTTTTGTCGAATTATTCTTTCAAGATATTTTGTAGAAGTATTTCCCGTCCGTAACCAAATAATCTTTGGGGGAGTACTTTTGACTAAGCTAAGATCATAAAAATCAGCATCAAAAGTAACAATACAATAATCATTCATTTTGGCATAATCCCAAATTTGATTATCAGTAGAGTTTTCAAGATTTAAATTCCTAACCTGCTTGGATTCAGGAAAAATGTCTACAATTGCTTTAATGATTCGGTACGAGATGTTTTGATCGAAAAGAAGTTTCATGATTTAACCCGGATCTTTCTCTCCCTTTCTGCTGCATA
>SLPB01000115.1 GCA_007132225.1 Bacteroidales bacterium
ACACGGGCGCCCACCACAACATAAGCCCGGAAAAGGAAGAGGTCTCCAAGGACAAATCCCACAAAGCCCGAAAGTGAAAGCCATATCCAGTTATGCAGGCTTGCACCGGAAGGGAAAAATTCTCCCCTGCTGAACCAGGTGAAAATGCCCAGGAAGATAAAGGCCATAAAAAGCCTGACCAGGTTAACCGTAATTGAACCTATCTTTTTTCCAGCCGATTCGAAGGCCAGGGCGGTGAAGGTCCAGAAAATTGCTGCCACCAGGGCGGCAAGCTCACCAGCATGTGATTGTATCATAAATTTTAGCCAGATTCAGGGCGCGAAGATAATCAAAGTGTTTTTTTCTGCCATCCGGCAGCACGTTTTTTTACCGGAATAGCTTATCAGCCGGTATGCTGGAGAAGGGAGCTTCTGGCAGAAAATGACAAGAAATGTCAAGTATTTCATTTGCAGCCATATATTATTGATTAATAGTTCATTAGTTATAGAGAAAAGATAATAATATTACCCATCGCACCGGGTAAAGCGGCCCGTAATTTCCCCCCTCATTACGGACCTTCTGCTGATCAATTATGTAAATGATTCCAAGGGAACTGATAATATAAAGTGATGTATATCACTTATTATCCAAATATATCTCACCCCAACAATGGAAACTTGCTATTGTGCAAATCGTAAAATTAATCACATCCATCATAAACTGAAGTTATCTTGGAAAAGAAAATAACAAAAAAGCAATTTTTAAATGGCAAAAAATATCAATTTGATTTTTATCCTTTTTGCAATTCTATTTCCACCAGGCAGTATATTTGCTCAGGAATATGTTGTAGGCGGTGATTTTGAGTATGCTCCTTATTCATTTATTGATAAAACAGGAAAACCAAGTGGACTGGAAATTGAGGTGTTAGAAGCGATTGCCGATTTAAGTGATATTAAATTGGACTTTCAACTAAGCAGGTGGGATAGTGCATTATCCTACATTCAATCTGGAAAAACTGACATTATTGTTGGAATTATATATTCAGAAAAAAGAGAAAAATTTCTTGATTTTACAATTCCTATTCATACCGAATACTATTCAATTTTTATTCGTAAAGATTTACCACTTGATGATTTATCAAGCTTATATGACTATAGGCTAGTGGCTTTAAACAAGGATGCTTCTATCGATAAGTATCTTATTCCCATGGGACTCTTCAACAATTATATTTTGGCAGAATCATTACCTGAAGCACTTTCTGTAATAGAATTGGGATTGGCTGATTATGTGTTGGCTCCAAACCTACTTGGCCTGAACGAGATTGAAAAGAATGGCTATCAAAATATTGAAATAAAAGGACCTTCAATAATTCCCAGTATTTATTGCATGGCAGTAAGAAAAGGAAATACCCAATTATTGAACATTTTAAATGATGGAATCTCGGAGTTACGGAGAAGTGGAAAACTTACAGATATACAAGAAAAATGGAAAGTCTACGATAAAGATGACTTTAAATATAAACAAACTGCCAGAAATATTGGGATTGTTTTTACAATATCAATTGTTTTATTATTTCTTGTTTTTATATGGGCATGGCTACTTCGCTTGCAGATTAAAAAAGCGACAGAAAGTATAAATCTTAAAAACCAGGAATTACAGAAAAGTGAGGAAAAATTCAGAACTATAACAGAAAACTCGAGCGACATAATCTGGCATTTGGATAGCAATTTTCTTTTAACATATATTAGCCCTGCAGATGAAAGAATAAGAGGTTTTAAAAAGGAAGAAGTCCTTGGCAAATCCCTTTTTTCTATTTTAAAACCTGAAGGAATTGAGATGCTGAAGGAGGCGAATAAACAACGAATGATCAACCTGAGTAAAGGTATCAGATCAGCACCGGTGATTTATGAGTTGGAAGAACTTTGTAAGGATGGCAGTTGGGTTTGGGTTGAAGCCACTGCAACGGCATTTTATGATCGGGATGGTAAAATTTCCGGTTACCATGGAGTCTCGAGAGATATTTCAGAACGAAAAAAAGCTGAACTGCTGCTTAAAGAACGGGAAAGCGAGTTAAGAGAACTTAATGCCACTAAAGATAAACTATTTTCAATAATAGCACATGATTTAAAAGGTCCGTTTAATGCTATTTTAGGCTTGTCGGAACTACTTATTATAAACACTAAAGATTTTGAAGTTGCTAAAACTGAAAAGTACCTGGGAATTATTAATTCATCAGCCAAAAACACCCTAATTCTACTTGATAATTTGCTAACATGGGCAAAATCACAAGCCGGAAAAAGTATTTATAAACCGGAAAAAACAAATTTGCCTGCAATTATCAGCGAAATGTTAGAAGAATCAAAATCAATTGCACAGATTAAAAACATATCTTTAAATTATATTCAAGTAAAAGATATTGAGGTATATGCGGATGTTAATATGTTAGAAATAATTTTACGAAATCTTATTTCCAATGCTATAAAATTCACACACTCAAGTGGAGAAATCGCTATTTCCGCAGTACAAAATCAAAACAATATCGAAATTACGGTTTCTGATAATGGAGTTGGTATGAGTGAAGAAAGCCGAATTAAATTATTTGAAATTGATACAAATATCACAACCACTGGAACAGCTAACGAAAAAGGTTCCGGATTAGGCTTAATAATCGTTAAAGAATTTGTAGAAAAACATGGTGGAGAAATTTGGGTCAAAAGTGAATTAGGAAAAGGAAGTGCTTTTATATTTTCCTTACCTTATCTCGGTTCCGGTTAAAAATTAAGCCTTATATTTACCATTATTATTTTTTAAAACCACCAGAGGTAGTGTTAAATCTGTTTTCACAAGCAGGGTTAAACAAAAAAGCCGGCAAATTACAGACAATTGGATACCAGATTTGAAATAAAAAGTGAAACAGGGAAGTATATTGCCATTGTTCTCGGTGCAGTTGTTCTTTTATTTATTCTCTGGTATCTGAGGTCAATAATATTTTTCCTGCTCATAAGCTTTGTCCTTTCACTGATAGGTCGGCCGGTGGTTGATCTGCTGGACAGGCTGAAATACGGGAGATTCTGCGTGCCCAGGGCTGTGAGTGCACTTTTGGGACTATTGATCCTCTGGGGGGGAGTGCTTTTGTTTTTCCGGATATTTATTCCCATTATAGCAATCCAGGCAAGAGAGCTTGCCCTTATCAATGCCGATGCGGTAATCGGTAACCTGTCAGAACCTATTCAGCAGCTTGAGCTTTTTTTGCTGAGGCTTGG
>SLPB01000020.1 GCA_007132225.1 Bacteroidales bacterium
CTATGAACTGTTTGCCTGGGAGCGGGAACAGACCCGCACCATAAGGACACCTGATTATGCGAGGGTATCAAATGCAAAATGGTCGCCTGATGGTTCTAAAATTGCTTATTTAGCTCATTACGAAGATGAAACCCATATTTACGTTGCTGATGTTTCAAACCGCCGCTCAGGGCGGATCACCCCCGGCCCTGTCCTTTCCACATTGACAACTCCTGTTGAATGGTCCGGCGACAGTAAGCATGTAACCACTATTCTTGTCCCCATTGACCGCGGCAGCAAACCCCGGCCCACTCCGGAAGGAAAAGTACTGGTAAGGTTAACCGATGAAGGGGAAAACAGGCTGCGAACATACCAGGACCTTCTGGAAGGGACTTATGAAAAAGCCCTCCTTGAATATTACGGCAATGGCCAGCTGGCTAAAATCAACGTTGAAACAAAAGAAGTAAAGGAGATTGGTAAACCCGGACTGTACTCAGGTATAAGTATGGCACCTGACGGGGAATACCTGCGTGTTACCAGCATTTTAAAACCATTCTCAAATATTGTTCCAGTAAGCCTTTTTGCTGATGTGGAAGAGGTAAGGAACATTGAAGGTGATGTAATGGCTGAAATAAAAAGTCGTGATGTACGTGACGGTAGAGATACGGACGATGATAACGATGAGCCCGAAAAACGTGATGTAAGATGGCGTCCTGACGGTTTGGGGATAAGCTTCATACAAAAAGAAGCACCGGAGAAGGAGGAGGAAAACAATGATGATCTGCAGGAACAGGCAGCAGACCAGAAGGAGCAGGAAACGGATCAGGAGGATGAGGAAGAAAAGAAATTTATGGATCAGGTGTTTCAATGGCTTCCCCCTTTCAGGGAAGATGACAAAAGGGTGATATTCGAAAGTGAAAAGGAGATAAGAAACCTGGACTATTCTGAAGATTGCCGGACATTGTTTATAACCGAAAGAGAAGGCGGCAAAGAGCATTTATATGCCGTTTATCTGGAGGAACCGGAGAAAAAGTTTACAATTTATAAATATGAAACAGATGAATTCTATGAAAATCCTGGCAGCCTGATGACAACCGGCGGGGAGCTTGGTGAACGCATAGTGCGCATTTCAAGGGACGAAAATTTCGTCTATCTTTCCGGAGTTCAATATCATAAAGAGTGGGAGGAAAATGCCCCCCGGCCTTTTATTGACAAGGTTGAGATCAGGACAGGTGAAAAATTCAGGGTCTTTGAAAGCCCGGAAGACGTTTACGAGAGGGTACTTGCTGTACTGGATGACGATATGGAGCAGATCGTTACCAGCAGGGAGACACCTGTCAGTATTCCGGATTCATATTTAAGGGACACCCGGGAGGGATCAATAAGAAAACTAACAGACAATGTTGATCATTCCCCGCAGATTACAAATGCGCAATATGACATGTTTGAGGTTAAGCGATCGGATGGTATAAAATTTAACGTAAGGACAATCCTGCCGCAGGATTTTGAGGAAGGGGAAAAACTTCCTGTCATGTTCTGGTTCTATCCCAGGGAATATGAAGATCAGGACGGAATTGACGAAGCTCGCCGGCGTTACAATATAAACAGCTTCCGCTTCATAGGAGTTCGTTCCATGCAGCTGCTGCTTACAAGGGGTTATGGTGTTGTATTACCGGATTTCCCGATTACCGGACCAATGGATAAGGTGAACGACAATTTCGTGCCAAGCATACAACGTAACTGGCACGCTATTATCGATGCCTGTGACCAGCGCGGTTTTATAGACCGCAACCGCCTAGCTCTGGGTGGCCATAGCTACGGTGCATTCGGCACGGCACACTCAATGATCCATACTCCTTACTTTAAGGCAGGCATAGCAGGTGCAGGAAATTATAACAGAACACTAACTCCTATTACTTTCCAGCGTGAAGACAGGATATTGTGGGAAAGCCGTGAATCCTACATCACCATGTCACCAATTTTATGGGCAGAACGGATTGACGGTGCCCTTCTGATGTACCATGGTGCCGACGATACCAACGTGGGTACCTGGCCCGTTAATTCAAAAAGGATGTTCCATGCCCTGAACGGGCTTGATAAAACGGCAGCCCTCTACTTTTATCCGTATGAAGGCCACGGCCAGTCAGGTCGTGAAACCTTGCTGGATATGTGGGCAAGATGGAGCGAATGGCTGGATGTACATGTAAAATATGCAGATAAGGAACAGGAAGATTAGCTGTCTGACGAAGAAAACAGACTTTAAGTATAAAGATCAATTACATATTTACTTATAAACAGAACATACAGTTAAATAATTATTTTAATATCTTTAAAATGATAAGCACGTTATGGAAAAATATTTTGTTTTTCTTTTTTCAATTTTGGTTATCGCTGCATGTAACAGCAATAATCCTGATAGCAGCGATATGAGTCCGGTTGATCAGCAAATCATATCTGAAGTGATAAGTACCCTGGAAGCTGACCATGGCAAAGAACATGCCGGGCGGATTAGGCAAGGTGTGGAGCAGGTTGCTTCACTATGGCGTGAAACCGACGGAGATACTGAAAGGTTTAAGAATTTCTGCATTGAAAATTTTATTTCCCGCCATGATGAGCTTGACCTGGTATTTGACCGGCTGGCAAATAATTTCGAATATCTTTATGGCTATATGAACCGCATTTCTCTGGAGCTGAACAGGCCCATTCATGAGGATGTTGGTCCGCTTCACACCATAGACCGGATGTTTGGAACCTATAGTCCCTCAGCACACATTACCGATGACTTTTTTAATAATAAAATTGCCTTTTTCATAACTCTTAACTTTCCGTTTTACAGCCTTGATGAGAAAAACCGGCTGGGAGGTGAATGGGATGAGCGCCAATGGGGTTTTGTGCGGCTTGGCGATTATTTTACATCTAGAGTGCCGCCTGTTTTAATTCAGCAATATAGTGACGCATCCAGTCAGGCCGGAATGTATATTTCCGAGTACAATATTTTTGCAGGGCGGCTGCTCAATGAGGGAAAGGAAACTCTTTTTCCTGAGGATATGAAACTACTTGCGCACTGGAACATACGTGATGAAATAAAGTCCAATTATGGTCAGCCGCGTGGAAAGGAAAAGCAGGAGATGCTGTACAAGGTGATGCTGAGGATAATAAACCAGGATATTCCCTCTCAGGTAATCAATAATAAGGATTATCGCTGGAATCCGTATACCAATGAAATCTGGAGAGAAGGCGAAAAAGCAGATGCCCGGCCCGAGGGAGCAGTGAGGTATTCACATCTCAATAATATCTTCAGGGCGTTGAATGATATGGACCCGTATTATCCGGGTATGGATACCTATATTCAACGAAGCTTTGAACGAGGCATGGAGATACCACAGGAAGAGGTTGAAGACCTTTTCAGGGAATATGTCTCATCTCCTTTATTAAAAAATGTAGCTGATCTGATCAGACAACGTCTTGGAAGGGAGCTTCGCCCGTTTGACCTGTGGTATGACGGCTTCAAGGCCAGAAGTTCCATTTCAGAGGAAGACCTTGACAGGATTACCAAAACCCTGTATCCGGATGCCGAAGCCATGAACAGGGATCTCTCCAGGATGCTTGTTGAGCTTGGCTTTGACAGGGAAATGGCTGATTATATAAGTGAGAGGGTGGATGTTGATGCTGCCAGGGGATCAGGTCATGCCTGGAGAGCGTCGATGAGAAGCAAGCCTTCCCATCTGAGAACCCGTATCGGGAGCGATGGGATGGATTATAAAGGTTACAACATTGCCGTGCACGAGTTTGGCCATAATGTTGAACAAACTATAAGCGTCTATATGGTAGACAACTATTTTATAAACGGTATACCCAATACTGCATTTACCGAGGCACTTGCTTTTATGTTTCAGGCCAGGGACCTTGAATTGCTTGGTATGGAAGAAGAAGATCCTATGAAGGATCATCTTGACGTGCTGGATTTTTTCTGGAACAACTTTGAGATGATGGGTGTTTCACTGGTAGATATGAATGTGTGGAAATGGATGTACGACAATCCAGGTGCTTCGCCTGAGGAGCTGAAAGAAGCTGTTATTGGAATTGCCATTGATGTATGGAATGAATATTTCGCGGATGTTTTCGGTGAGAGGGATATTCCTCTACTTGCTATATATTCACATATGATCCAGTCGCCTCTTTATCTTTCCAATTATCCTTACGGCAGACTGATAATGTTTCAGCTTGAGGAGTATATTGAAGATAAGGATTTTGCAGATGAAGTGCTGAGAATGTTTTCCCTTGGAAATCTTACTCCGCAGCACTGGATGGATAAGGCTGTCGGCACACAGATCAGTAACCGGCCAATGTTCAATGCGGTAAGCAGTGCTTTGGAGGCAGTGAATAAATAAATGTCAGTCGGGATCATACCTGTATTTTTGCACTCAGGCAGGGGGAGTTTACATACGAGTAATGGTTTTTTCAGCAGCCCATTGCCTGAGCTTGTATTTCTGGATCTTCCCGCTTGCAGTCATCGGGTACTCCTTCATAAAAAAGACATATTTGGGTATCTTGTGCCGTGAGATTTTTCCGCGGCAATAATCCCTTACATCCTCCTCCCTGAGGTCCGCACCTTCCTTAAGGATAATAAACGCTCCTACCTCTTCACCATATTTTTCGTTGGGGACCCCTGCCACTTCAACGTTCTGTATGCCCGGCATCCGGAAAAGAAAATTCTCTATTTCGCGAGGGTAAATGTTCTCTCCGCCTCTTATGATCATATCCTTTATTCTTCCGGTAACCCTGACATAACCGTTTTTATCCATTATTCCAAGGTCTCCCGAATGAAGCCAGCCATCATCGTCGATTGACCCGGCCGTGGCTTCCGGATTTTTGTAATAGCCCTTCATAATGTTATAGCCGCGGCAGCATAACTCACCCTGAATGCCTCTTTCACACTCCCTGCCGGTTTCCGGATCCTTTACCGAAACCTCAACAAAGGGAAGTGCTTTTCCCACTGTGGTTGCCCTTAATTCGGCCGGATCGGAGGTGGTGGTGGCGGTCATTCCCGGCGAGGTTTCCGTAAGTCCGTAAACGATGATTATCTCACGCATATTCATCTTCTCCATCACTGCATTCATCGTTTCTACCGGGCAGAGCGCCCCGGCCATAATGCCGGTGCGGAGTGAAGAAAGGTCGAACATGTTGAACATGGGATGATTCAGCTCCGATATGAACATAGTAGGCACCCCGTAAAGTGCCGTGCATTTTTCCTTCTGCACAGAGGCAAGCACAAGCAGCGGATCGAAACTTTCCACCATCACCATGGTCGCTCCGTGTGTGATTATGGCACACACCGCAAGGACACAGCCGAAGCAATGGAAGAGGGGGACGCAGACACAAAGCCTGTCATCCGGTGTATATTTCATGCATTGACCTATTGTGTAGCCGTTATTTACAATATTATGGTGGGTGAGCATCACCCCTTTAGGGAAGCCGGTAGTGCCGGAGGTATACTGCATATTCACCACATCGTGGGCATCCAGTCCCGCCTTTATTTCATCAAGACGTGCATCATCGAGCTGGGAACCCAGCAGCAGCAGTTCCGGCAGGGAATACATTCCGCGGTGTTTTTCGGGGCCGATAAAAATAGCATTTTCCAGCACGGGAAATTTTGCAGATCTCAGTCTGCCCCGCTGGCAGTCCTTTAGTTCGGGTATCAGCTCATAGATCATGCTTACATAATCACTGTCCCGAAAACGGTCAACCAGACAAATGGTTTTGAGATCGGAATTCTTTACAAGGTATTCCAGTTCATGCAGCCTGTAATTGGTGTTGATGGTAACCAGCACTATGCCTGCTTTGGCCGTGGCAAACATGAAGGTCATCCAGTCGGGTACATTATTGGCCCATATGCCCAGTTTATCACCCGGTTCCATACCGATATCGAGCAGTGCCCTGGCAAGCTTATCGACTCTTTCATTAAAGCCGGCATAGCTGAACCTGAGAGTCCTGTCGGGATAAACCATGAAATCATGGTCCGGATTTTTTATAGCCCACTCCTCAAGGCATTGTCCCAGTGTCTTATTCAGTAATTTCATATCTGTCAAGTCTTATAAAGGAGCATAGACAACGGCCAGAACTTTTGCAGATTCATGTCCCGGGCACCATACGCTGTGCTTTACAATAGAATCAAAATAGATGCTGTCACCCTGGTAGAGTTTATGCTTTTCCTTACCGTAATTTATTTCAATTTCCCCCGAAAGGATGTAAAGGAATTCCTCGCCCTCGTGGCTGGATGACCTCTCCTTTGGTTCAGGAGATGGTTCAATTTCCACTATAAAAGGTTCCATATGCCTTCCGGACTTATCTCCGGCCAGGGGATGGAAATTCAGGTGAGGGTTAAACCCCTTTCCGCCGGTCGAAAAGCTAATCCCTTTTCTCAGTTCTCCCTTCCGGCTAATTACTGGTCCGAGGACTTCCATATCATCGATAAATGTTCCCAGCCTTACTCCGAGGGAGCGGGCAATTTTTATCAGCGGAGACAGGGAGGGCAACTCTCTGCCGTCTTCGATCAGGGTAATAACTTCTTCAGTCATACCTGCCCGTTCCGCCAGTTCGGCAATAGTGATTTTACTTAGCTCACGGATACTTTTTATTTTTTCACCAACTTGTTTTGTATTTGTCACGAGTCCAGGTTTTAAGGTTTATTCCGGTAAGGATTTATAATCACCGGTATGAGATTGTCTTTTCCCGGCACGAGTAAAAACATCTGCCATGATTTGCACTTTTTTTTACCGCGGCAAAGATATAGTTTTGAATGAAAACCGGTATAGTTTTAATTATTATATTACATGATATCACAAGGCTGACAGTCCGGTTTCCTGAATATGCTTTCAGGTGTGTTGAAACGCTTTGCCTTTGGAAGAGCCGAAAATGAAAAACACTCCAAAGAAGGAAAAGTAAATACCGTTTCAAACCACCTATGAGTATAACTGGTTTTTTTATTCTGCAATCTTATTTATATCTTTACTATAAAGCATAGTATGGTGTTTTGGGTGATACCGTTATTTAATGGAATTCTGCATATCATTCCTGTATCATGCTGCTTTTTTTACTGTTATTTAGAATATGAATTTTAGTGAGAAGCATTAATTATTAATCAAAAATGCAAAAGTTATGAAAAACAAAATGTTTAATACTTCTAATGAAGGTATGAAAATTGCAATTTTTCTGATCCGGGTGAGTTTTGGTATAATATATATACTTCATGGCTTTCCCAAAATAGCAGGAGGGCCGGAACAGTGGGCCCAGATAGGTGGTGCAATGGGTTTTGTCGGACTTGGATTTGCACCTGCTTTCTGGGGTTTTCTTGCCTCCCTGTCTGAGTTTGGTGGTGGAATACTTCTGGTAATAGGCCTTCTTACACGCCCCGCTGCTGCCTTAATGGCTTTCACCATGTTAATAGCCACGATTATGCATATTTCTGTTGGAGATCCCCTCAGCACCGTACTTCATCCCTTAAAGGGACTGGTAGTATTTGCTGCTCTTGTCTACAGCGGCCCGGGCCAGTATTCAGTTGATAACAGTTTTGTAAAGGGGGGGGCTTAATTTTATATAAGGATAAGGTAGTCTCAAATATGACCGTTAACAAAGATCAGGTCAGTTATGGATCTTTCACAGCGGACAATAACCCGGCAAATTTGATTATGATTAAAATCTGGTTATATGGTAAGTGGTTCCTGAGGCTAAAAGCAATTACAGCCTTTTCTATTCTTTCTTTGTGTTTAACTCTGAATGCTCAGTTCATGGATAAAAACGATATAATTGCCGAAGGTGCAACACTTGAACTGCTGGGGGATGGTTTTACCTTTACCGAAGGACCTGCACCTGATGATAAAGGAAATGTCTATTTTACCGACCAGCCCAACAACACTATTGTAAAATGGAACCACTCAACCGGCGAATTAAGTGTTTTTATGGATGACGCCGGTCGCTCAAACGGGATGTATTTCGACCATGATGGGAATTTGATTACCTGCGCCGATAAAGATAATGAGCTGTGGAAAATAAACATGGAAGGTGAGGTTACAGTGCTGGTTGACAATTGGGATGGAAAACTTCTTAATGGGCCTAATGACTTGTGGATAAGACCTGACGGAGGCATATACTTTACCGATCCCCTTTATAAAAGAAATTACTGGGAACGGGATCCGGAAATGCAGCAGGACGGGGAGCATGTATATTTCCTTGGCGCTGACCGTGAACGCTATTTCAGGGTCGATGAGGATCTAATCAAACCAAATGGTATCATAGGCACTCCGGACGGTAATAAATTGTACGTAGCAGATATTGGTGACAACAAGACTTATGTCTATGATATAAATGATGACGGTACGCTTTCCAACAGGACTCTTTTTGCTGAGCTGGGATCAGACGGGATGACAATAGATAATATGGGAAATGTATACCTTACCGGCAAGGGGGTTACTGTTTTTGATAAAAACGGAAAGCAAATAGCCCATATACCGATCGACAAAAACTGGACAGCAAACATATGTTTTGCAGGTCCCGGCAGGGATATGCTATTTATAACTGCCATGGACTCGGTGTTCGGAATTAAGATGAATGTAAGGGGTGTGGACTGAGCGTTAATAATGGTATCCCGGTGCCTGAACCGTCATAATCCGCTAATTCCGGGGTGAACCCTGAGCTAATGCCTGGCGGGTTCAGTCCGTAGAGGCTAAAGTCAGGCAGAAAGGCTCCGGACTATTATGACTATTAAGGAGATGGTCCCCCAGGGGTGCAGGTTGTTAATCTTCCCTTTTGAAAAAGAGTTCTGTCTTCCCGTCTGTCATTTTCATTACATCATCACTGATGGAAAATTCCAGTGTTTGGTCCGAAAGGGTTTCCAGTAATTTGGTTTCAATTTCCATGGTGCCGGGACATGCCATCCTGGTGGACAGGATATTTCCTGTTACCAGATTGCTGCTTAAAAGTTCGCCCCGGCCATGAAACCTGTTACAGCCACCGTATCCAAAGATCACTTCATTGGCAAGGTCCACCTCCAGCCGCGGATATTTTTGTGAATCGGGTATGTCAATCGGCTCACCGTTTATCTTCTTAAGTATCCAGATGTCGTTCAGGCGATAATTATCCTGGTACTTACCGCATCCCCTGAAAACAGTGTACTCGTCATTGACGTTACTACGAAGGGATGCAGTGACTGTATAGGGGAATAAACTTCCTTTCATTGTGTCCATACACTCCTCCCGCCGTATGGCCACCTCCATTTCAGCGTTTTGTTTTTCACAATGGTATATCAACAAAGAGAGATCACCCGGCCTTTTGGGACCAGAAAATGGAAATATCAGTCCGGGATACTCTTCTGTAAGGCTGGTGAATTTTAAAATATTGCCAAATTCAATCTCCAGTGACCAGAAAGGTTCATTGCCGGTGGCCTTAAACCCTGCCGGTGAAGTGGCTTCGCCTTTCTTTGCCTCATCATCTGCTATGCTCCTGATGCCTGCGCATCCTGTTGCCAGGATTATAAGAACTGCAAGTATTCTGATTTTCATGGCTTAACTATCAAGTAAACATTATGAGGGAATATCTCCTTGGCGGCAAAGTTATATAATATTATCGGGTTCTTATTTTTTCAGGTAAAAGGAAGGGGAACCATTCCCTGCCAATTGAAATCCAAACCCGAAGCATCATCCATCCGATAAAGAAACCAAGCAGCGCACCAAAAATGCTGTCACCCGGATAATGAACACCTATGTAAATACGGCTGTATGAAAAAACAATCGCCCATATATAAATAACATATGTATACCATTTCCTGCCTATTATCAGCGAAGTAAAATATGCCAGGGCAAAGGAGGTGGTTGCATGGCCGGAGACAAATCCGTACAGGCCTCCCTTTCTTCTGGGGAGATGGATTAGCTCGGCCAGATCCGGCTCATGGGAGGGACGAAGCCTTTGAAAGACATTTTTAAAAAGATGAACTGATATCTGGTCAGCAAGTGCAACCACCAGGACTACAAATATTATTGCCAGCAGCAGCCATGGCCAGCAGGTTTTGTTTATCTGAAATTTTATAATATAAATGTCCTGCTTGGAAGAAATCTCGGTTTTAACTGCCAAATAACGCCATACCAGGAGTCCCAGGATAATTACATAGAGAAAAAGCCATGAATATTTTTCTGTAACCCACAGAAAAATAGAGTCCCAGAACTCGTTATTCAGGCTGTTGAGGCAGATAAATATGTTTGTGTCAATTTGATTCAGAAACTCGATCATATCAGGCTTTTATTAATTATTTGGTTGCCATGTAAAAATGTCCTGACGGGTATAGTCTGATTAATAATCAACATAGTGTACAGAAGGCATTAATGACAACATGTACTCAGCAGGTCATTGCAGGTGTTGGCGGCAGCTAAAATTTTCAACTGTTCAGCATTTCCCAGAGCTTATCCTTTAATTCTGTTAATCCGTAGCCCGTAACAGAAGAAATAAACACTTTCCGGATACCGGGCAGGTCAGTTTCGATTTCCCTGTTTAGTTCCTCTTTGAGCTCTTCATCCAGCATATCAGATTTTGTTATTGCTAAAAGTCTTTTCTTATCAAGCAGTTCCGGATTATATTTCCCGAGCTCATCGAGTAATATACTGTATTCTTCGTTTACATTCCGGCTGTCTGCCGGGATCATAAAAAGAAGCATGGCGTTTCTTTCAATATGCCTGAGAAATCTCAGTCCAAGTCCGCGTCCCTCATGTGCCCCCTCAATGATGCCTGGTATGTCTGCCATAGCAAATGAACGGTTATCCCTGTATGCAACGATTCCAAGATTGGGAACCAATGTTGTAAATGGATAATTGGCTATTTTAGGTTTAGCTGCAGAAACGACCGAGAGAAGAGTTGATTTCCCTGCATTGGGAAATCCCACCAGTCCCACATCAGCCAGTATCTTAAGCTCCAGGATAAACCATCCTTCAGTGCTATCTTCTCCGGGCTGGGCGAAACGGGGAGTCTGCATGGTGGCAGATTTGAAATGGGCATTTCCCATGCCGCCACGGCCTCCACTGGCAATGATTCTCTCCTCTCCGTGGCTGGTAATTTCAAATAAAACTTTACCTGTTTCTGCATCTTTGACTACTGTTCCAAGGGGAACCTCAACGATATTGTCTTTTCCCCCTGCTCCGGTCTTAAGAGCAGATGAGCCAGCCTCGCCATGGCCTGCGAAGATGTGACGCCTGTACTTTAGATGTATCAGTGTCCACAATTGCAAATTTCCCCGAAGGATGACGTGGCCGCCCCTTCCGCCATCACCCCCGTCGGGGCCGCCCCTGGCAGTTATTTTATCCCTGTGGAAATGCACTGATCCTGCACCTCCTTTGCCCGAGCGACAAAAGACCTTAACATAATCTACAAAATTGGTGTCTGCCATTTCAGTGCATTTAATTTTTACAGTTTAAATATGTTCATCAAGAACATTGCAGATCCTGCCGAATATCTCTTCAATTGTCCCTGTCCCGTCAATGGGTTTGTACCTGTTTGTTTTCTCATAATAGTTACAAACTCTTGAAGTTACTTCATTGTAAACTTTTATGCGGTTACGGATAACCTCTATGCTGTCATCAGCACGCCCCTCCTCTTCAGCTCTTTTAAGAAGCCTTTTGACAAGCTCCTCTTCTTCCACCTCGAGCGAAATCATTACGGAAATTGAGGTGTTATTTTCTTCCAGCAGCTTATCCAGTACTTCGGCCTGCCTGGTAGTGCGTGGAAACCCGTCAAAGATGAACCCTTTCTTATCAAGATTATTTTCAATTTTGCTCCTGACCATTTTAATAACTATATCGTCTGGAACAAGCTCTCCTTTTTCAATTAGTTTTTTAGCCTCAAGTCCTAGGGCAGTCTCACTGGCCATTTCTCCACGAAGTATATCGCCTGTGGACAGGTGCATCAGTTTATATTTGTCAATTATTAACTGTGACTGTGTTCCTTTTCCCGCTCCGGGAGGTCCGAATATTACAATGTTAACCATGTTATTAATTTTAAAGGTTTATATGATTATTGATATTTAAAAACCGTATTCATTCAATGAATATTATTACCAGCTATAAAGACCTTTTATAAATGGATTTATAATTTCTCCCCAGCTCTTTGTAATCAAGTCC
>SLPB01000037.1 GCA_007132225.1 Bacteroidales bacterium
AAGCCCTCATGACGGTACACAACTCCCAGGGAGTTGCCCTGGAATCCCTGAAAGTCACTCCCGAAAACAATCAGCTAAACCTGGGCTATCTGCCTTCAGGAGTGTACTTCCTGAGGTTTCAAACCAAAGATGATGTATTGACTGCCAAGATCATCATAAGATAAAACTTAAATACTGGACGCTGTGCCTGTCGAAGCGGTTGCCTCTCCCATGGACGCTCAGTCTGTCGAGGTGGTCGTCGCCCGAAACATTCATTATTGATTGGGCCACTTCCAGGCCCCAGTTTGACAGATAAATCGCATCAACACCCTGGATCCCCTATGAGTATTGGTTTTTTATTTTAATATTCAGAAGGTGTAGTGAACACTTTCCGGGACAGTACCAGGTGACATTTTACTTCTTTGATAATCTGAAGCTTTTTTATTTACTAAATTTACTTTTTTTTGCCGCAAAGTTGCAGTTTTTTATCTATAACTTAGTCCGGTGATTTATTGAGATATTACACCGGATGAAAATGCAGAAAACTATTTAATTGTTTTTATTAAAATGATTGCTTAAATTTATAAGACTAAATGCAAATATTCATATGCAAAAAATTACCACAATAATAGATTACTCCATGATATTAAAAAAAGTTTTTAAAAAGGAAACAGTCAACAAATCCTAAAAATTAAACTCACTTTTAATGAAACGATTACAACATATTGATGCGCTAAGGGGTTTTGCCTTGTTTGGTATATTGCTTTTGCATGCCCATGTCAATTTCGGGGTCCTTGCAGAAGCAACCAACGAAATACTTGTCAATCCAAAATTGAACAGTATGGCTTCCTATTTTATTACAATTCTGGTCAGAAACAAGGCGTTTGCTATTTTTTCCATTATGTTTGGGTTTAGCTTTTATCTGCATTTACACAAAGGTTCATTATCAGGCAATAACTTCAGACGTACTTATACATTGAGGTTATTGATTTTGCTGGTATTCGGCTACATCCATTCTATGTATTTCCCGTCGGATATCCTTACCAAATACGCCCTGATCGGATTTGTGATGCTACTGCTGCACAAGCTCAGACCGAGGTATATTTTATTGCTGGCATTTCTGTTGTTGCTTCAAATCCCTGAGATCATTCAGCTCATAAAAAGCTTACGTGTACCGGATTATCAAATTAGCTCTCATACCAACCCCTTGATATGGGAGAAAATGAGAGAAGTCACAAAATCAGGTTCTTTTACGGAACTTGTAAAGCTGAACATGGGAGCTGTTTTTATTGAAACATGGAAGATGAACTTTATCAGTGGCAGAATCTTTACTATCCTGGGATACTTTTTACTTGGTTACTTCTTAGGTCGAAGTTGTTTGCTGGATAATCCGGCTCATTGCCGAAAGAATTATTATTATATACTCGGTGTTGGGGTTGTTATGTATATTTTGATCAGGTATATTAGAAGCTATGTGGGTAACAGTTCAGGATTTAGTGAGGAAAGCATCACAATTATAAGCTCTTTACTGATAGGTTATATGAATTTCTTTATGGTAGCCATTCTCTTTTCTGTGTTTGTAATACTCTATCAGGTTCATATTTTTAAAATATTTATGGATATCCTGGCACCCTATGGCCGCATGAGTCTTACTTCATACATGGTGCAGAGCTTCCTGGGAGTTTTTATATTTTATGGATTTGGTCTGGGTATGTACGATTATCTGGGAAGCTTCTTAGGTATGGTAGCAGGGGTAATGATCCTTTCCATTCTGCTGATATTTTCGCATATCTGGTTACGTTATTATCGCTATGGTCCATTGGAGTGGGTATGGCGGGCACTTACCTTCAGGACGTGGGATGTACCTATGAAAAAAGAGAAGTGATTTTGGGTTTTCAAAGCTTTATACCTTAAGGCAGGAATTTCAGAGAGTAGGTTGAATATAAATATCCTTATTTTATATTAGTATTTTTTGTATCTATGCAAAAAAATGAAATCCAAAAACTCTGCCAATGAATTGCAAACGATTATATATTATTCTTAATTAAACGACATTAAAATATATTATTAAAAAATGAAAATTGCGATTAATCAACCTTATTTTTTCCCTTATTTAGGATACTATAGTCTTATTAAACACACAGATGAATTTATCCTTATGGATACTTTTCAGTTTGTTAAGCAGAGTTGGATGCGACGAAATAAAATATTAAAAAATCCTGAGGGCTGGTGTTACATTATGGTACCATGTGCTAACTACAACCGAAACGCAAGGATTATGGATATTATAATTGACAACAAACAGGATTGGAAGGTCCAAATCTTGAATAAATTACATTATTATAAAAAAATAGCTCCCCATTATTATTCCGTTATCAGGCTGGTGGAGGATTTATTTAGCAATGAATATTCTGATTTAGCTACACTAAACAGGGACACTCTGTCAATAATTTGCGAATATTTGGATATCCCCTGTAAAATGTTTACATTTTCAAAAATGGGTTATTCTATCGAAAATATTAATGAACCCGATGATTGGGCGCTGAATATTTGTAAAGTAAGGGGCAATGTAAATGAATACTGGAATCTGCCGAGTGGAAAAGATTTTTACAACACCGATAAATACAGAGATTCAGGTATTGATATTAAATTTCCACAAAACAATCTTAGACCTTATGAACAGAAGAGATCAAGCTTTGAATCAGGAATGTCAATTTTGGATGTTTTGATGTTCAATGATAAATCAGTAGTTCATGAAATGCTTGATGATTTTGAGTTTATTAAATAAATAAAACTTAATTGCCGGCCGCTCAGCCTGTCGCTGTGCTCGCCTATCAAAACGGTCGCATCCCGAAACATTCATTTTTGATTGGGCCACTCCAGGCCCCCAGTTTGACAGATAAATCGTCTCAACACTCTGGAAATCCTATTAATATTGGTTTTTTATTTTCATACTCAGAAAATGTGGTGAACACTTTTTGCAATTACCGCAAGAAAAAAAATGTAGTGGCACATACCTGCGAATAATCATATAAATTGTCTGTAAAATTAAAATTTCTTTATCTTTAGCACTTTAAAAAACAACTATTTAGTTTAAAAATAATACATATATCAACAATAATTATGAA
>SLPB01000080.1 GCA_007132225.1 Bacteroidales bacterium
CCCACCTGGGCTCGAACCGGACTCCCTGACCCCACCTGGGCTCGAACCGGACCGAGCGTCAAAAATTAACCCGGTGGGTTAATTTAGCGAGGGGCCAGGTTGCAGCATGGGCTTCGAGCCCTGAGAATTAGCAGCCAACGAAAAAAAGCACCTGCAATGAAGAGCGCAAGTGCTTGATTTACTTTGTGGGCCCACCTGGGCTCGAACCAGGGACCCCCTGATTATGAGTCAGGTGCTCTAACCAGCTGAGCTATGGGCCCCAATTACATCTTAGATTTAATTGGGACTGCAATATTACATATTTATCCTGTAAAAGCATAAATATTGTTTAAAATAATTGCCAAATTTATGGTGATAAAATTAATCGCTTCGCTTTCTGATAAAATTTTCTCAACTTGCCCCCTGTACAATTATAGATAAAAAATCATGTTTATTTGTAATTTATTTTTTTATTACCTTTTCTGGCTTTTATGATAGATTTTAAAAAAATCCCTGCATCAGGGAAAACCCTGAATGCAATAATTTTCGACCTTGGAGGTGTTTTACTTAACCTGGATTTCAAAAAATCTTTCCTTGCCTTTAAAAAGCTGGGATTTAAAGAGATTGAACAGGAAATGTCAAGACTTCTGTACAGCTTGCCTGCCGGTAATGATGAAAGTCTTTTCCACCTTTATGAAAAAGGTCTGATAGACAGCGATCAGTTCAGGGATGCACTCAGAGAATTAGCTGCAGGTCAGGTTACCGATGATGAAATTAACAGGGCGTGGACAGCCATGCTCTTGGATATTCATGAAGAAAATGTATCCATACTGGAAAAAATCAGGGGTTCATACCGTATCTTTCTTCTAAGTAATACAAATGCCATCCATATTGAGTCTCTCCACCGCCGTAAGGATTATCCGGGAATAGCAAGTATGTTTGAAAAAGTATATTACTCACATGAATTGAAGATGAGAAAACCTGATCCGGAAATCTTTGAACATGTTATTAAAGATGCCGGTCTCTCACCTGGAAACTCGCTGTTCATAGATGATTCCATCCATAATGTTGAAGCTGCAAGAAATGTTGGATTACAAACCTTCCATCATAAAGCAAATACCAGTCTTGCAACGCTTTTTTTATGAATTAATCAGGCTAAATACTATGAATATCAAACCATCTGTAAAACATGTAAAGGGTACCGCAAATGTATCAGAATCCTTATCGAACCCCGATGAATTTATGATAGTTATACTTAAGGATGGATTAGACCCCGGTCCATTGTGAGTATATGAAAATATAACATGGTTATATCAAACTCAAAAATTTCAATATGAAAAGACGCAGTTTTATTAAGAAATCGACTATTTTAAGTGCTTCAGGATTGCTTGCCCCAATTGTTGCCCAATCCTCACCAGTTGTAAGCAATAAATTAGCTGGCTCCCAAATTCGTCCTGACATAGAAAAAATTGAAATACTTTATAATGGTATCCAGCTTCCAAAAATCTGGCCTCCGCAAAATATGAGTCCTGATTCATACGAACCTATGCCTGTTCCCTACCTGCATAATCCTCCTGATGTTATACCCATTGATATTGGGCGCCAACTATTCGTTGATGATTTTCTCATCGAGAATACAACCTTAAAGAAAGCATACCACAAAGCTGTAAAGTATGAGAATAATCCGGTTTTAAACCCAGAAACTGCATTGGAAAAAGGTGAAGAGGGTCTGCCGGTTGCCTGTCCTAAAGATGGAGGAGTATGGTGGGATCCTGCTGACAGGGTTTTTAAGATGTGGTACGAGGCCGCATGGATTGGAAGTATGGCCTATGCCATCAGTGCTGACGGAATTAACTGGGAACGGCCCAATATCCGGCCGGGTAACAATCAGCTTTTCCCCAAACCCCGTCCTGATTCCACCACCGTCTTTTTAGACCATGATGCCCGTGACCCGGGAGAGCGTTTTAAGATGTTTTTACGAGGACCAAACTGGGCCCGGGATAGTCACGGTTTTTGTTTTGTATCACCGGATGGCATTCATTGGGGTGAACCGTTTCGTACCGGATTTTGCGGTGACCGTAGCACCATGTTCTATAATCCGTTCCGCAGGAAATGGATTTACAGTATTCGCTCCGGCGGTCCACTCAGAACTGGTGTAGGCCGTGCCCGTTATTATCGTGAACACTCTGATTTTATAAAGGGAGCAGGTTGGAGAAACGATAATGTTGTTTTCTGGACAGGTGCTGACAGGCTCGACCCTCCGGATCTTGATATTGGTGAGAATGCACAGCTTTATAACCTTTCGGCAACAGGTTATGAAAGTATCATGCTCGGGTTGCATCAGATCCATCTCGGCCCCCCCAACAACGAGTGTCAGAAAAAAGGTATGCCCAAGATAACCGAGCTGATGCTCTCCTACAGCCGCGATGGTTTTCACTGGCACCGGCCAGACAGGGAAGCATTCATACCTGCCACCCGCAAAGCAGGTGACTGGGAACGTGGATATGTACAATCAGTCGGGGGTATTTGTAATATAGTTGGTGATCAGCTATGGTTCTATTATACAGGATTTAAAGGTGACCCGGATAATCGCCACGAGGAGGGAATGAAAAGCGGGATGTATGCCAATGGCAGTACCGGTATTGCTGTTTTGCGCCGTGATGGATTCCTGTCCATGTCTGCCACAGGAAACGGAGGGAGTCTGCTTACACGATTAGTCTCCTTTAATGGAAAGTACTTGTTTGTTAATGTAAATTCTCCTGAAGGTGAACTAAAAGTTGAAGTACTAAATGAAAACAATTCTGTAATTTCACCATTTTCTGCCGAAAACTGTATTCCAATAACATCAGACAGCACTATACAACAGGTTAGCTGGAAAGATAAGGGTGATTTATCAGCTCTGGCCGGTACAAGAGTGCGTTTTCGTTTTTATCTTAAAAATGGGGATTTATATTCTTTTTGGGTAAGCCCTGATGATAGTGGAGCAAGCTACGGATACAATGCTGCCGGCGGACCGGGTTATACGGGGGGAGTTGATAATGTGGGTTATAAAGCATATAATAAAGCATCTAAATATAGAATACTGTAGGCTATTAACCTAAACAAAGGCAATAACAATTATGAGAAGTTCAATCTTCAGACGGATATGGTTAATGATGCTTTCCATTGGGCCCGGTATTTTTTGCATAGGTTATACCATTGGCACAGGCAGTGTCACTTCCATGGCAAGAGCCGGCAGTGAATTTGGCATGCAGTTGCTTTGGGTTTTATCTCTGAGCGTCTTTTTTGCCTGGGTATTGATGGAAGCCTATGGAAGGTATGCCGTTGTAACAGGAGAGTCGGCCATTCACAGTATCAGGAAAAAGATTAAATATGGCAAACCTTTGGCCATAATCATTGTTTTAGGGGTTGTGGCTGCTCAATGGACAGCTTTGTCGGGGCTTTTAGGCCTTACTGCAAATACACTTTTTGAACTTGTTCATCTGTTCTTCCCTGTAATAGGTCCTGAGAATTATTGGCTGGTTCTGGGAATAGCCATTTTTTTGATTATTTCCTTATATGGTATGCTGCTGGTAGGAAAATATTCCTTTTTTGAGAAAATACTGGTGATTTTTGTTACCATTATGGGAGTATCCTTCATTATATCAATGTTTATTGTGCTTCCCCCATCTGCTGATATAATTAAAGGTTTTATTCCATCAATTCCCCAGGTACCCGGAGGGAAACTTATGGTTGCGGCTTTTGTAGGAACAACCATGGCAGGGCCTACCTTTATAGTAAGGCCTTTACTGATGCAGGGAAAAGGCTGGGGAAAGGATAATACCAGGGAACAATCCCGAGACGCACTGTTTTCTGCTGTTTTAATGTTTATTCTCAGTTCTGCCATCATGATAACCGCCACAGGAGCTTTGTTTTATGAAGGCAAAGTGATCCACAGGGTGCTTGATATGGTTTACACCCTTGAACCATTAATTGGGCAGTTTGCCGTAGCTATTTTCGTTTTAGGTGTAATGAGCGCCGGATTATCTTCCATATTTCCCATATTAATGGTTGCTCCGTTATTAATCGCTGATTATCGTGAGGGAGTACTGGATACCAAATCTAAACAATTTAAGGTTTTAACTGCCATTGCAGCATTAATAGGCCTGACTGTTCCAATTCTTGGTGCAAATCCAATAATTGCACAAATCGTAACACAGGTAGCAGGTGTATTTGTTCTTCCATTTATTATTGCTGTAATAATTGTTTTAATAAATAATCAGAGAGATATGGGCATACATAAAGCAGGTGTTTTTTTAAATACCGGTCTGGTTCTTGCATTTATATTTGCCTGTTTTATTGCTTACACAGGTATAATAGCATTAAACCAGTTTTTTTAAAATCGTAACACGGGTACAACAATTGACAACTACATGGCAGGTTTAATAACATATGGATAATGAATTAGTATACCTTTAATACAGTTAGCGCTTTTCAGGTTATAAATTTAATAAGCTATAAAATGCCAGCTACTTTTAGAAAAAGATTACATGCCGGGGAAATAGTCTTTGGCCCTTTTATGAAGACAGTCGATTCAGCCTTTGTGGAAATCGCAGGTTATTCCGGATTTGATTTTGTTATTCTGGATATGGAGCATGGCCCTGCTTCCTTTGATAATTGTCAAAATTTGATTCGCGGAGCCCAGGTTGCAGGCACCGTTCCAATTGTCAGAACCTCCGATTCAAGCGATATTTCCATTTCAAGAGCACTGGATCTGGGGGCCTATGGGGTTCAGATTCCTCAAATTCAAACTGCTGATGAAGCGAGATCATGTGTGAAAGCAGCAAAATACTTCCCTATGGGTCAAAGAGGAGTTTGCAGGTTTGTCAGATCCGCAGGATACTCTTCTATTCCCCGTGAGGATTATTTTTCAGAAGCAAATAACACCCTGGTTATTTTGCAACTGGAAGGAAAAAAGGCCCTCAGAAATTTAGATGAAATTCTTGAGGTGGATGGATTTGACATCATATTCATTGGCCCCTACGATCTTTCCCAGTCACTGGGTTATCCGGGCCAGGTAAGTCATCCTGAGGTCATAAAAGAGATGGAATTGATTGTGAATAATGCAAGGAAAAGAGATGTAACCGTCGGGACTTTTACTGACACTTTAGCTTCAGTAAAAATGTGGAAAGATGCCGGAGTGCAGTATATATCTTACTCAGTAGATGTTGGTATTTTTATGGAAGGCTGTACTGATATTGTAAAAAAAATGAAGAATCTGTAATTAGCCGGACCTGCAAAGCCCTGGTCTTTTTTAACCCTCTTGCCAGTCCCCGTTATCCTTTATCAGCCCTATAAGTTCTTCAATGGCATTCTCTTCCGGGAGATTGCGCTTTACAACCGATTGCTTTTTATAAAGGCTTACCCTGCCCTTTCCTGAGCCAACATATCCGTAATCGGCATCAGCCATTTCACCCGGTCCGTTAACAATGCACCCCATTACTGCAATCTTAAGACCTTTGAGATGAGAAGTCCTCTGCTTAACCGCTGCCGTGGCTTTTTGAATGTTGAACCTGGTCCTTCCACAAGAGGGACAGGAAATAAATTCGGTTTTGGTAGTCCGTACCCTTGCTGACTGCAGTATTGAGAAAGCAGTTGACACCGGTATCCTGTAAGAATCAGTCAGGGCTATAGTATCAGGAGCTATAGATTCAAGTGATTCATTATCCTGGTGAGAACCGACATTTTCATGGCTAACACCAACACCCGGGCCACGGTTTACTATCCACAGTCCATCCCCCAGCCTGTCAAGAAAAAGTGGGGCGAAGTCAGTGGCAGCCTCTATCTGGAAATCATCCCTGTCATTAATAAAGTATTCCTTTTTAAAGATAACCGGATTATTGCAACCCTTCTCATCAAGTTTTTTAATAAATAGTTTCATCTCCGGGACAGGGCAAACGGATTGAGAAAGAGCAATAAAAACCAGGTTTTTATCTCCCCCTGCCTTGGCCAGCAACTTATCGGTCAGCTCACCGAATGATACCTGCAAAAACAGCAGCGGACTTTCAGAATAGGGATCCTGCAAATATTTTGCTGCACTGACAATGGGAAAAGGGCCGGGCCCGGTTTTATCAGAAGCATATAACCCACTCCCCTCTTCAAAATAATAGTCGGCCGGGGAATCCCCTGAAATTAATTTAGTGACATGATGAAAGTTTTTTTCAGATCGGTCAGTCTTTGATCCGGACAGATCACCTTCGGAAAAGGATCCGGCAGGACTATCACCCGTTATGTCTGCTATTACAACAGGCACCCTGTCACCACCAATATTGCCGGCAGGAAAGGATATACGCCCCCCTGATGCATCTCCCGGCTGATTACCTGCTAAAGATCCGGTGAGCATATTGAGATCAGCGGGCTCATTAAGTTCAGTGCCTGCCTGGCACTTTTTAATACAGGCCAGCATCTTACGTGCAACCGGAACTTCCCTTTCAGGATCTTCAGTAAGTGATACCCGCACGGTATCACCGGTACCTTCCCATAAAAGGGTGCCAATGCCTGCAATTGATCTGACCCTGCCGTCTTCCCCCTCACCTGCTTCAGTAACCCCAAGGTGTAGCGGATAAGTCATATCCTCATTTTCCATATACTTAACCATCAGGCGGTTTGCCATGACCATTACAAGGGTATTGCTCGATTTAAGCGATACAACCACATTATGAAAATCCTCATCCCTGCAGAACCTCAAAAATTCCATGGCAGAAAGAGCCATACCTTCCGGGGTATTCCCAAAACGGTTTATTATGCGTGGTGAAAGGGAGCCGTGATTGACACCTATGCGCAATGCTGTTCCATGTGTGCGGCAGATAGAAATAAGGCGCGCAAAAGATGTTTTTGCCTTTGCCAGCTCCTGATAATAAGCCTCATCAGAGAGATCAACGGGTGCCTTACGGGGTGAGGCACCATAGTTTCCGGGGTTGATCCGTACCTTTTCAACCACTGATGCAGCAACCTCTGCAATTGCCGGATTAAAATGAACATCGGCCACCAGCGGAATAACGCATTTTTGGTTGAGCAGCCCGGTTTTAATATTTGCAAGGTTTTCCGCCTCACGTACATTCTGAACAGTCATGCGAACCAGCTCAGCTCCGGCAGCGCAAAGGCGTAATATCTGATTAACCGTTGCCTGTGTATCAAGGGTGGGGGTGCTGGTCATTGATTGTACCCTCACAGGATTATGGCCCCCTATTCCTAATTTCCCTGCCATCACCTCCCTGGTAAATCTTCGCTTGTATCCTTTAATATCTGATCCTTTGGCTTTATCCATATAAACATTAAACGAATGCTGACTACGTTCCAACACGCGCCAAACTGATAAAATTAATAATAATCCTCACATTGTTAGAACCGGGAACAGAAATCAATCCTTTATCTCCCACTCAAACCCGTCCTTTTTATCTTTAACCACAATGCCAAATCCGGCAAGCTCTTCACGAATACGGTCTGAGAGTTCAAAATCCTTCTTCTTCTTCACCTCAAGCCTGATGGTAAGCAGCAGGTTAACAAGATCAGAGGTAAGATCTCCAATTTCTTTGTCTTCCTCCTCCTCCTGGATGCCAAGTATGTCAAATACAAACAACCGGAAAACCTTCCTCAGTTTTTCCAGGTCGGGGGCAGTTATTGAATCGCTTCCCGTGTAAGCTGAGTTGATGAACCTTGAGGCATCAAAAAGATGGGCTATCAGTACTGGTGTGCCCAGATCATCGTTCATGGCCCTGAAGGCATCTTCTTCAAACTGGTCAACCCTGAAACTGCCGGCTTCACCAGGCTCCAGTTTATCCAGCACTTTAAGGGTGCTCATCAGCCTGATCAGTCCTTTCCGGGCAGCAGCCAGAGCCTCATTGGAAAAGTCGAGGGTGCTGCCGTAATGTGCCTGAAGCATAAAAAACCTAATGGTCATTGGGCTATAGCTGCTCTCAAGTAGTTCATGACTGCCTGAGAAAAGTTCATCCAGGGTGATGAAATTGCCAAGGGACTTGCCCATCTTCTGTCCGTTGATAGTAACCATGTTGTTATGCATCCAGTACCTGACTGCATCGCTGCCTCCTGCGGCAACCGACTGGGCCATTTCGCATTCATGGTGAGGAAAAAGAAGGTCCATCCCGCCTCCGTGTATATCAAACTGCTCGCCCAGGTATTTCTGGCTCATGGCGGAGCATTCAAGGTGCCAGCCCGGAAAGCCTTCGCCCCACTTTGAGGGCCAGCGCATTATATGAGAGGGATCAGCTTTTTTCCAAAGTGCAAAATCTACACTGTTACGTTTTTCATCACGGACACCCGGCTTTCCGGAATTGCTTATCAGGTCTTCAAGCACCCTTCCGGAAAGCCTCCCATAGTTATGATCCTTATGATATTTAAGCACATCGAAATAGAGAGATCCGTTTGCTTCGTATGCATAACCATTATCAAGGATCTTTTGAGCCATCATCTGCTGCTCTATAATATGTCCCGATGCCCTTGGCTCAATGGAAGGGGGGAGAACATTGAGGCGGTTCATTGCGTTATGGTAGCTGTTGGTATAGTGCTGCACCACCTCCATAGGCTCAAGCTTTTCAAGCCTGGCTCTTTTTTCAATCTTATCCTCACCCTCATCTGCATCACTTTCCAGATGCCCTACATCTGTAATATTTCTTACATATCGTGTCTTGTATCCAAGATGTTTGAGGTACCGGAAAAGAAGGTCGAAGGTAACCGCAGGACGGGCATGCCCAAGGTGAGGGTCTCCGTAAACAGTGGGGCCGCAGACATAAAGTCCGGCATGAGGCGGGTTCATGGCCTGAAACAGCTCTTTTTTCCTGGTCAGGGTATTGAATATATAAAACTTGTTTTCCTGGTATTTACTCATTCAAATAAATAATTATCAACTGTTTTGTCAGCCTCATCCTGATGAGGATTAATGATGATTCATTTACTGCAGACAAAAATAAGATAAAGATTATAAAGTTCATAGCATCCGGATTTGAGATCCTGATTTACTTGCAGGCATAACTGACATGCAATCCGATGATGATTTTGCACTTATCTTTAATTGGCACAGTGCCAAACCGGAATGGTAATATTTCGCCCTGTTAAACGATATTCACTTTATAGCTTCGCAGAACCGGATTTTCTCTTCTCCAGGATTTTTTTTGTATGCTGGTATCCGATATCAAACATCTCCCGGCCCCTGGACATATCCATTAACCTGTAATTTTGCAATTCCTCAGGTTCAATGAACAGGTCGCATTCGTCCGCAGTTTCTTTAATTCTCGCCCCGATGCTGAGATGGAACGAACGTTCTACAATTGCCATTGCGCTTTCGAGCTTATCTTCGGGGCCCGTATAATTTACGTGAACACCAATGATCTTCTTGCATTTATTTCTTAACGGTCTTACAGGCAGATTATCCAGTATTCCTCCATCTGCATAGAGGTTATTTCCTATCTTAACAGGAGAAAAAAGTCCGGGCATGCTCGCGGAAGCTACAACCTTTTCAACAAGATCTCCATTGTTGAAATATTCAACCTTACCCGAATTCAGATTAGCACAGGTGACGTAGAGCGGAATTTGCAGATCCTCAAATTTTTTGGCTTTCAAATTTTTCTCCAGGGAAGATTTGAGACCTGACATTTTTAACAGGCCAACCTTATCGAAGGTAATTCCCATATATGAAAGCATACGTTTTCCTAAAAAAATCTCTAGCAACTCTTCAGGATCATGACCGTCAGCCAGCAAGGCTCCGGTGATGGCTCCAATACTTGTTCCTGAAATGCAATCAGGACGAATATCCTTTTCATAAAGGGCTTTCACAACTCCAAGATGAGTAATGCCCCGTGCCGCTCCTCCACTCAGGGCCAACCCGATTTTAAAGGATCTTCGCGTATTAAAAACATTAAATCTCATTATTGGTAAATTAATTGAGTTAACTTTGCATGATACAAATAATCAGGCCCATTTTCTACTCCCTGCAAATAAAATAACACCCAAGGCCCCACAATCAAAATTAACAATCTATTTTCATTTACTCATATCATTTTTTATTACTTTTATTAATTAATTCCATAAATGCAGGATTATCCTGTTATTATTAAAATATTATTATGCCGAAAAAGAAAAAAATAAACAAAAATACCACTAGCTACAATAAACATAGTTTCACCCGGGCCATAATGGGTGTCTTTGGCAACCATCCCAACAAGACCTTCAACTATAAGCAAATTGCGCGTTATCTTCAAATCCGCGACAGCCAGACAAAAAAAATGATCATCCCAATTCTTGAAGAACTTTCTGAAAAGGAAGAACTGGAGGAGGTTTATACCGGGAAGTTTAAACTTAAATCAACAGAGGGACATATTGTAGGGGTAGTGGAGATGAAATCGAACGGTACTGCCTACATAGTGTCCGAGGATTTTCCCGATGATGTTTTTGTAAATGAGGTCAACCTTAACCATGCCCTTAACGGCGATATAGTAAAAGTTTACTGTTATGCCATGAGCCGTAAAAAACTCATCGAAGGGGAGGTGGTGGAAATCCTTAAAAGATCGCGTGAAACCTTTGTGGGAACTTTACAGGTCTCAAAAAGTTTTGCCTTTCTTGTTGCAGATGCCAGGGTGCTTCCCTATGACCTTTTCATTCCGCTGAAAAAGCTAAACGGGGCTGTTGACGGCGACAAGGTGATAGCACGTATCACCGAATGGCCTCAAAATGTTAAAAACCCGGTTGGTGAAATAGTTGAAGTGCTGGGTAAAAAAGGTGAGCACGAAACAGAGATGCATGCCATACTGGCTGAATATGGCTTGCCTTTTGCCTTCCCTGAAGATGTCGAACAGGCCGCAGAAGAAATTCCTGATATAATAACTAGTGAAGAAATAAAAAAAAGGAAAGATTTCCGGAAAACAACAACATTTACTATTGATCCTGCAGACGCGAAAGATTTTGATGATGCCCTGTCATTAAGGGATCTTGGTGATGGAAACTGGGAAGTGGGAATACATATAGCCGATGTCACACACTATGTCCACCCCGGGAGTGTTCTCGATAATGAAGCATTCGACAGGGGGACCTCTGTCTACCTGGTGGACAGGGTAGTTCCCATGCTGCCTGAACGGCTGTCAAATAAAGTTTGCTCACTACGGCCAGAAGAAGATAAACTCTGCTATTCTGCAGTGTTTAAGATGGACAAAAAGGCAAACGTAATTGGTGAATGGTTCGGAAGAACTGTTATTCGCTCCAACAGGCGTTTTAGCTATGAGGAGGCACAAAAGGTAATTGACACGGGCCAGGGAGATATGAACAAAGAGATATTACTGCTTCATGAACTTGCTTCAATATTGCGTACAGAGCGTTTTAAACACGGGGCAATAGGTTTTGAGAAAACCGAAGTTAAGTTCAATCTTGACAAAGAGGGGAAACCACTGGGTGTCTATTTTAAAGAGATGGACTCAGCAAATCATCTGATAGAGGAATTTATGCTGCTGGCCAACAAAAGGGTGGCCGAATTTGCCGGACATTCAGGCAACACAGGAACAGATGACACAGGGAAAGGGGAAATGGACAAAAAATCAAAGAAGACAAAAGGCAAAACATTTATTTACCGTATCCATGACAAGCCGAAGGCAGATAAGCTGGAAACTTTTTCGAAATTCGTCAGAAAATTTGGATATGACCTGAAAACAACCAGCAACAAGGCAATTTCCTCTTCCATGAACAAGCTTTTGGAGCAGGTTCGCGGCAAAACTGAGCAGGATCTTATAGAAACCCTTGCAGTAAGAAGCATGGCCAAAGCAGTATATTCAACCAAGAATATCGGGCACTACGGTCTAGGCTTTGATTTTTATTCGCATTTCACCTCTCCCATCAGGAGGTATCCTGATATGCTGGTTCATCGTTTTATGACGCACTACCTTGAAAAAGGAGCTTCTAAAAGTGTAAAGAAATACGAACCCATGTGTGAGCATGCCTCTGAACGTGAGCAGCTTGCCGTAAATGCAGAAAGGGCTTCAATAAAATACAAGCAGGTGGAATTCATGAGTGATAAACTGGGACAGGAGTTTAAGGGAATAATATCAGGTGTTACAGAATGGGGACTCTACGTGGAAATAGTTGAAAATAAATGCGAGGGGTTACTTCATATAAGAAACATGGGGGATGATTTTTACGAATTGGATGAGGATAATTACTGCCTTACCGGAAGGCGGAACAAGAAGCGATTCCAGCTTGGTGACACCATAATGGTGAAGATTTCACGGGCAAACCTTGAAAAAAAGCAGCTTGACTTTATGCCCGCAGAAACCGAATAAATTTGAACCTGACCTTTTTTATTGTATTTTTAACAACCAGATTCAATTCCATCTTTAATAACAAGCTTTAGCTGACAGAATTATTTTTGCATTACCTTAACATGTTCTGACTTCTATAAACCTGGTTTACTAATACATGATAAAGAAGGACAAAAAAAGAGAGGCTATCATTACAGCGGCGGGAATAGTATTCGGACGACATGGTTTTAAAGAGGCCAGAATGGAAACTGTTGCAAAGGAAGCCGGGATGGGAAAAAGTTCCCTCTATTACTATTTTATAAGCAAAGAAGAACTCTTTGAAGCAGTAGTGGAGAGGGAGGCTGAATTCCTTAAAAGTGAAATTATTAAAGCCACCAAAGATATTTTCGATCCATATAAGAGGATGAAGGTTTATGTAATCTCCCGGATGAAAGCCTTCAATGAATCCATTAATCTCTACACTGCCGTAAAAACCAATTACCTTGACCACCTTCCTTTTATTAATAAGGTCCGCACCAAATATGACAAGGAAGAGCTGAAGATGGTAGAAAGTATTCTTAAGGACGGTGTAAGGAGTAACCGTTTTAAACTTGTAAACACTGAACTTGCTACCATTGCTATTGTTACAGCTATTAAGGGACTGGAATACACTATTGTAATACAAAAAGGCGAGTACAAACTTGAACAACAAGTCGAACAGTTATTGATGTTTCTTTTCTATGGTATTGTAAAGAGGCACTGAAGCCTTCAAATGCAAATTATTTTGGATATCCAACAGTCTGACCAAGAATAACATGCTGGGTTGATCCAAGCTCCAGTACCTCGCGCAGTTTATCCCTGTCGACCAGCCCCCTGACCACTGTGGCTAATCCTTCAGATGCGCAAAACAGGTAAACATTCTGGGAAATGTATCCGACATCAGCTGCTGTGTAAAACTCGCGGTTTTCAGGATCAAAACCAGCCATGCGCGCATGATCGGCAACAAAGATCAGATTCAACGGGGCCGTTGGAACAAAATCCTGTCTGCCGGCATACTCACGTAAATCTTCGTTTCCCAGCCTGATCAGCACGTGATCATTATGTTCATAAACATACCATCCGTCAGCCATGATCAGGTATATATCAAACTCCTGTACGTTTCTGGCTGAGGGGGCAGTGCGTCGGCCATCCTCCCTGTTGATGCCGTAAGCTGCCCACAGGAGATTAGAAAGAGTCTGCATGCTAAGTTCCCTGTTACTGTAGGTGCGTATACTCTGGCGTTTATCCAGGGCTTCAAACAGAGGCATACCACCGGTCCTTTGGGGATCAGGAAGTGGAATGGTTTCAACACTCTGGGCTGACAGGCTGCCTAAAATAATGAGTGCTGTAATTCCAATTCCAATAAATCTTTTTTGCATAATTTAAATTTTTAGATTGAACCTCTTCTGCAATTTATATGTTTGTATTAAACAAATTTAATCAAAATAGTACCGAATATTTTAATAATAGTATTTTTAATATAAAATTTCAAACTTTTGACTGAATCCTCTCTTTATATACGGGGTTCAATATCGAAGTAATTATTCAAACCTGAAATTCACACTAATGCCAACAAAAACATTACCCTAATCCCTTAAAATGCGTACAATAAATTTCATAATATTCTATACTGTAGTACTCACGGTTTATTTGCTGGTTAATTATTATATTTTTTCCCGCGGATGGCAGTCCCTGTCCTCAGGATCAAAAGGTAGAACCATCTATCTTGTACTGTTTCTTTTTCTTTCGCTCTCATATATAGCGGGGCGTATACTTGAGAGGTTCTGGCTGGGGCCGCCAACAAATTTTTTGGTATGGTCCGGGTCATTCTGGCTTGGAGCAATGCTCTATTTCACCCTGATACTTGTAATCATTGATATAATGAGACTTGCAAATATGGCCCTGCCGGTTATCCCTTCAGCCTGGCTTATCAACGCAGAAAATACCAGAATGGTTTTATTCAAAACCATTACCCCGGCAGTTTTTATTATTATCATGGTTGCCCATATCAATACATGGTTTACGAAAATAAACCATATTGACATTACCATTGATGGCAGGAACAGCCAAATGAATAGTGTCAGTCTGGTCCTGGTTTCGGATATACATCTGGGCAGCCTGACACCCAAAAACAGGATTAGCAGGATAGTAGGGGAAATAAACTCCCTTGAGCCTGATATTATAGTCCTTGCCGGGGATATTCTCGACGAGGATCTGGGACCCGTTTTACACCGCGACCTTGGCAGCGCCATAAAAAACCTGTATGCCCCCCTTGGAGTTTACGGAATAACTGGAAATCATGAATATATCGGTGGAGTGGATAAGGCCACAGAATACCTCACCAGTCATGGTATTAAACTTATCCGCGACAGCGTGGTGAAAATAAATAACAGCTTTTACCTTGCAGGCAGGGAAGATGTAAGCATCAACATGTTTTCAGACAAAACAAGAAAGAGTGCTAAAGAGCTTTTGAAAAACACCGGAGATGATCTGCCCGTTATACTACTTGATCACCAGCCCTTTAACCTGGAGAAAGCTGCAGCAGCCGGTGCTGATCTTCAGCTTTCGGGTCACACTCATCACGGACAAGTGTGGCCGATTAATTTTATTACCCGGGCGGTTTATGATATCAGCAGGGGTTACGGTGAGGTTGACGGGATGCAGGTATATGTCTCAAACGGCATAGGTACATGGGGGCCGCCCATGAGACTGGGCAGCAGGCCTGAGATAGTAAATTTAAAAATTCATTTCAAATAGCACCCGGCCATTCTGTAACTCAAATTATTTATCCCTCAACTTTTTATTAAATTGCGAACTAAAATCCAAAATTTATTTCACTGATCATTTATAAACTACAGCACAACCCGTAAAATATTAATTCCCAAAGATCCTCCGTTATAATAACAAACTTCGCAATGGCAGGAACTGCAATAGAAGGAAGGAATGTGTCGACATAAAGTTATCATGAAAACTGAATATCTAAAAGTGGTAATAACCGCACTGATTATGACAATAAGCATTGGCACAGTAAATTGTAAAGGAAAGAAAACCTCCGGTCAAATCTTTAAGCTTCCCCGGGAATTTATATTTAAGGAGCAAACACCGGACTTTGATGCAGAAATTTTTAAGCACCGGCGGGAAAGATTAATGGCTAAAGTAAAAGGAGATGTTTCCATTATTTCGGCAGGGACAGAGAATGATTTTATCTACCTGACCGGCCTTTCAAGTGAAAAGCATGCCATAACAATTATTGACCCTTCATCCGCTAATCCCTTCACCCTGTTTGTTCTACCCAGGGAACCAATGGCTACTTTATGGGATGGAGAAAGGCATGGAGTTGAAGGTGTTGTTAAAAAATTTAAAGCAGATACGGCTTATACCGTGGATAAATTTGATAAAAAACTTGCAGAACTAATCAGGGAAAACAGATCATTGTCCATACACAGCGGCGACAAGGTATTGCAGGGAAAAATAAAAAAATTATCAGGCAACATCTCCGGGCATGTTCACACTGACCTTGCACCGGTAATTCACGAAATGAGAGTTATAAAGGATGACTGGGAAATTGCACAGTTAAAAAAAGCCGTTGAGGTTACCTGTCTGGCACAAAAAAGAGTGCTGCAGACAGTAAAGCCGGAGCAAAAGGAATATGATGTACAGGCAGAAATAGAATATGTTTTCAAAAAAAACGGGCTTGCCCCTGGTTTTTCATCCATCACAGGATCAGGCCCGAACGCAGCAATATTGCATTATGTCCATAATGACCGTACCTTGCAGGATGGAGATCTTTTACTTATGGATGTTGGTGCTGAAGCCCGGGGCTATTCTGCCGATGTTACCAGAACAATTCCTGTGAACGGAAAATTTAATGATAAGCAAAGAGAACTCTATTCACTGGTGCTAAAGGCCAATCAGGAGGCTATAAAAAAAATGGTTCCCGGCAACCGGATACTGGATTGTCATCACAGGGCAACTGAAATAATTGTCAGGGGGCTTTATGACATAGGGCTTATTACCGATACCACCTCCTGGTGGCAAAAACGTTTTTACATTCACTACCGTAACAATCATTATATCGGATTACATGTTCATGATGTTGGAAGCTACGGTGATTTTGATGAAACGGACCGTGATTCCTATATCCTGAATCCGGAGATCAGGGGCAGGAAGCTGTTGCCGGGCATGGTAATGACCATTGAACCCGGCATTTACCTTTTAGCTGACAGGCTTGAGCATCTTCACGGACTATTTGGTGACAGGGCCACTGCCGAAGAACTTGATGCTTTCGCGGAAAAAATCAGGCCGGTATATGAAAAATACGCCGGTATCGGAATAAGGATAGAAGATGATGTGCTGATTACAGAAGATGGAAACATTGTGCTTTCCGAAAATGCCCCCAAAACCATTGAAGAAATTGAAGCTGCGATGAACAGAAAATAAGAGATGTAACCGAACAGGTATTTTAACGTATAAAAAAAAGTATCTGAAACAAGAAAGAGTTACTTTAATAATTCATCCTGCTTTAAATGACCGGCCTTACAATGTCACCAACTTTTTATACTCCCCATGTTGCTTTCCATCCTGAAGGGGACCTCACCATATCCGGAAAAGCCATGACAACGAAGGCCTGTTTATTCTTTAACCCGGTGCTTAACTGGCTTGAGCAGTATAAAAAATCTCCTGCTCAAAATACTGTTCTCAATCTTAATTTTGAAATTCTTCACGTAGATTGTCTTGTTAAATTGATGGACATTTTCAGGTTACTTGAATCAATTACAAAAAAAGGCCACCAGGCAGAGGTGAACTGGTACTATGAAAAAGAAGATGAAGACATGAAAGAAATAGCAGATATGGTTTCAGAAATACTTAAAGCGTTGCCGGTAAACAAGATAATGATTGAAAAAAAAGTAGCATAATTGCCCCGATTGGAATGTAATTAAAAAATATAGGGTTTCATCTCCCCGGCAGACTTGTAAACGGCCAAAACTATTTCAACAGCTTTTCTTGCCTCGGGGCCGCTTATTTCAAATTCCTGACCTGTCTCGATTGATTCTATAAAAGATGAAATATTTTTTGCATGAGGTTGAAAAGGTATTGCGCCGGGGTCAGATGCCCCGCCACCACCTTCAGCCTTGCTGAATTTGTTGATAATTTCCTTATCTGCCTTAGTATTGTCGGCAAACTCCCACACCTTTATTATATCGTCTGCCATGACAACCGTTCCTTTAGTCCCGGTAATTTCAATTCTTCGGGGCTGGCCGGGATATGATGCTGTTGAACCATATATTGCACCCAGGGAATTATTCCTGAATCGCAACACTGCTGCCGCAGTATCTTCAACCTCTATGTTATGCCCATGGGTTGCGGTATAGGCCTGCAATGATTCAACAGGTCCCATAAGATACTGAAGAAGGTCAACCATGTGAATTGACTGGTTGATCAGTGCCCCGCCTCCATCGAGTTTCCATGTTCCGTGCCAGCTGTCATTGTAGTAATCATCCCCTCTCCACCAGGGCACATAAACTGCAGCAAAACTTATCGTGCCAAACCGCCCGTTCTCAAGGGCCGACTTTAAAGGTTTCAGTGATTCACTGAAACGAAAATTAAAAATGCCACCAAGTCTGGTGCCGGCGCTGGCATGCGCCTCTATCATATTATCGATACGATCAAGAGATATCTCCAGGGGTTTTTCACAAATCACATGTTTCCCCCGTTTAGCAGCTTCTATAGCTGGTTCCATGTGAGCACCGCTTGGAGTGGCAATAGTAACAATGTCAATATCATCGTTAGCAAGCAATTCACTGTGACTGCTATATGACCTGCAGTCATATTTTGCGGCTAAGTTTTTCAATTTCTCCTTGTTGGTGCCACAAACACCAACAAGCCGTGCATTACCTAAACTTTCTATAGCCTTTGCATGAAAATCAGCAATAAGCCCAGCTCCTATAATTCCAAATTTCCAGATTTTCATAATCAGTATAATACTTGTTATTTAAATTTATACTAATGTCAGTCCGATGCAATTTCTCTTTCGAACCATAAAATATAGCCCGGAATAACATGATCACATAAAAATAAGGTTTTGAAGTTAAAAAGTAAAATATTCTTTAATGCCCTGTCCGCACTTAGTTCATATACTGACGGTACCTGCGGTGTTTTGGACGGGCTGCTTTTACGGTCTGACTAGCAGGATTACCCGGGCTGCCCGGATAAGGATGATTTTCAACAACCGGAATTTTTTTCAAAATAAGTTTTTCTATATCCCGCAGTTCCTTTCTTTGTTCTTCATCGCAAAATGCAATAGCGGTGCCGTCAAGCCCTGCTCTGCCTGTGCGGCCTATGCGATGGATGTAGGTTTCCGGCACGTTGGGCAGATCATAATTGAATACATGTGAGAGTTCATCAATATCGATACCCCTTGCAGCAATATCGGTAGCAACCAGAACTTTCAGCTTTCCTGATTTAAAGTCCTTCAAAGCACTTTGACGCGCATTCTGGCTTTTGTTGCCATGTATAGCAGCAGCCCTTATCTCTGCACGGTGCAGGAACTTAACCACTTTGTCAGCGCCATGCTTGGTACGTGTAAATACAAGGGCGGTAGATATATCCTGCTCTTTAAGCAAGTGCAGCAAAATCTTGGGTTTGTCGGATTTGTTGGTGTGGTAAATGCTTTGTGTAATCTTATCAACGGTAGAGGTTGGGGGCGTCACCTCTACTTTTACCGGGTCTTTCAGCAAAGTGCCGGCAAGTTTTTCAATTTCATCAGGCATGGTAGCCGAGAAAAACAAAGTTTGCCGCCTGGCAGGCAGAAGCTTGATAACCTTCTTTATATCGTGGATAAATCCCATATCAAGCATACGGTCGGCCTCGTCTAGTACGAAGATTTCAAGCTGATTAAGCCTGATAAAACCCTGGCTGATCAAATCAAGCAATCTGCCAGGTGTGGCAACAAGAACGTCAACACCCTTTCTCAGGGCCCTGGTTTGAGGTAACTGCGATACACCGCCATAAACGATGGTGTGCCGGATGCCGGTATATTTACCGTAAGTGGCAAAGCTCTCCTCAATCTGGATGGCAAGCTCCCTTGTAGGGGTAATTATCAGAGCCTTGATACCGGGCTTTGGTTGTCTTTGCTGGTGTAATAACTGGATAATAGGAATTGCGAAAGCAGCAGTTTTGCCGGTTCCGGTCTGGGCGCAACCCTGAAGGTCACGGCCTGCAAGCACATGCGGTATGGCTTGCTTCTGAATAGGGGTAGGAATAGTATATCCTTCGGCTGTCAAGGCTTCCATGACAGGATCGATCAATTTTAAAGATGTAAATGACATTAAATTAAAGGGGTAAAATGTAGCTGACTAAGACGTTGCATTTTCTGGACCAGCGGAAAGTAATTGTTTGAGCGGCTTACAACTTGCCGTAAAGAGTAATTTAAACGTGTAAATATACACATTTATTATAACACATGTTTACTAAGAGATTAATTTCCCCGGAGATACAAAGTGGTATTTTAAGTAAAATGAATGATAATGAAATGAATGCGGCTGAAAATAGTTTGATTCAATTCTTTGAAGCTTTTTTGATTAGCACAAGAAAGAATATCCTAATTAGTCCAAATATCCGCATGCTGATTCACGCCTGTAAAAATGTCTTGCCGGAAGAAATCAAACCGGGATTATTGCCAAATGCCCTTTGTGACGGATCATTTCTACCTGCACGCCATATACCTCCGACAGAATTTGGGGAGTAATACTCTCTATTGATCCCTGGGCAACAATATGGCCTTTATTTAAAAGAAGAATATCATCGGCAAACCGGAAAGCCAGGTTTAGGTTGTGCATTGTAATTACTGCTGCCAAAGAATTCTCTTTTACAATGCGGCGAATGGTATGGAGAATATCCATTTGATTTTTTAAATCCAGATTGCTGGTGGGTTCATCCAAAAGAAAAATTCTGGGTTCCTGCACAAATGCACGTGCAATACATACTTTTTGCAACTCTCCACCGCTCAACTGATTTATGTTTCGCATGGTCATATCTCCAAGTCCCAGTTGCTGCAGTGTATTGCTTACCCGGGCAAAATCATTGGCGGTAGCCCTTAATCCAACATGCGGTTTGCGACCAAGCAGCACTGCATCGAAAAGGCTCATATTTCCGGCAGTGTTCCGCTGCGCTACGTACCCTAATTTTTTTGCAATCTGGCTTGCAGGCATCTGCAACACATTGCTGTTTTCAACTTCCACAACTCCCTTTTGTGGTTTTAATATTGCATTAATGCTTCGCAATAATGTGGTTTTTCCTGCCCCGTTTGGACCTAATAATACGAGGATGTTTCCCTTCCCGACTGAAAAAGAGAGATTCTTCAGGATAAGCTCCCCTTTACGATACGAAACGGATATGTTTTTTACATCAAGCATTATTTCACTCTTTTACTTAGTAGAAGATATATAAACAGGGGGCCTCCGATAAAGGAAGTCAGAACAGCTACCGGCAAAACATGGGGTTTAAGCATAAGCCTTGCTGCAATATCGGATACCATCAGCAAGGCCGAACCGCACAAAAAACTTGCCGGTATGACAAAGCGATAATCGTCGCCTATGAACCTTCGCACCATGTGCGGACTGATAAGTCCGACAAAAGCAATGATTCCCAGGAACGATACAATAGTTGCAGTTATCAGTGAAGCAACAATCATTCCCAGGATACGGACAAGGTCAACGCGCACACCGAGTCCCCGGGCTGTTTCATCACCTGTTTCTATAGCATTGTAATTCCACCTGTTCAGGATAAAGAACAAAGTGCCCGATACCACAGCAACGGCCATAATGATAACCTCAGGCCATCCGGCCCGGCCAACATCTCCAAAAGACCAAAAAACTATGGCTGCCAGTTGAACATCGTCAGCAAAATATTGAAGGAACATGGTGCCGGCTGAGAAAACAGAACCCAGGGCTACACCGCAAAGTACCATTACTTCCGGGCCTGTACTATGAAATCTTGCGATGAGTATTATTATTATAGCAGAAACCATGCACATTAAAAAAGCGAATCCAATGGTAATCAAAGGGTTGAGCACCGTAACAGCACCCACCTGGGTGGATTGCATTACCCCTGCACCCATAAACATAATTGCAACGGCAGCTCCAAAAGCCCCGGCCTGCGAAATACCCAGCGTAAAAGGTGAGCCCAGCGGATTGCGGAGAACCGACTGCATAACGGCACCCGAAATGGCAAGCCCGCCACCTGCAATAAGCGCAGCCAAAGCGTTAGGTAGCCGTATGTTGGTTATTATGTTTTGAAACTGGGGCATGTCCCCGAAACCAAAGAGGGATCTTAAAACAGAATTGAAAGGTATTGTAACAGCACCAAGGGAAATAGATGCGAAAAACGAAATCAGACATATCACTATCAGTGATACAAGAAATAAGCGTTTTCTGTGAATATATTTTACGTATTCAGGAAAAGGAGTGTTCCTGCATTTCTGCCTGTTACCTCTATGCATCATGGGAAAGCAACTTTTGTGAATCCGGTATTGCCAAACATTTCATTTAATTTACCAAACGAAGGCTCTCCATTCAGAAAAACAGATATCTCTTCGGCTTTTTTTAGGGGGTCAATATCAGAAAAGGCATCGGGATAAATAATCTTGCCTATGAAGTAAGCATTGGCCAGTACCACTTCAATGTTCTGATTATACGAATAGTTAGGGAAAATACCGTAAACCTGTTTGTTTTTTACCGCGCGCAAATGTTTATAAGAGCGGTCGTTGCGTAACTGCTCCAGCGCGTTTATGCCTGCCCCAAGCCTCAGGGTCGAAATATCGACAAAAATTATATCGGGGTCCCAGACAATAATCTGCTCTTTTGCAACATTCAGATATGACACTGGTTCGTTATCGTTTCCCTGACTTGCAACATTTTTCAGACTCAAAAAAGCAAAAGGTGCAAAGGCCGGATCGGTCGATTGTATGCCATGAGGCCCGCTCTGTCCCAGTCCACCAACATAACATGACAGGGAGGAAGGTACAGCGCTTCGGATCTTCAAATCATATATTATACTGTCAATATAAGCTATGACATCTTCAACACGCTGCTTTTTGTCAACAACATCGCCCATTAAACGCAAAGATTGATTTAGTTTATGACGGTTGTAAGTAAGGTTTCCATAGGTTAAAGTGATTACAGGGATACCGGTTTTGCTGCTTAGAATGTCCGGGCTCACCCCTCCACCGGGAACCATTTTAAAAATCACTTCTGGCTGTGGTTCTAACCCGGCAATTAGTTCAGGGTTGTCGTATCCTCTGAATTCACCAAAAACAGGATAACTTTTGAACTGAGGATTGGCAATGGCATAGGGACGTGCGTTAATGGGAGAGCCCCGTAGTTCAATGCCGTCAACAGCAGCAATACGGTCATGTGCCTTTAGATAGGTCAGCAACCTTAAACATCCTGCCCCGGAACATATAACCTTGTCCGTCTTCCTGGGAATTGTTGATATTCTGCCAGTGGCATCAGTTATTTCGCGTGTGCCATCCGCTACACAATCAGGCGACACCTGATCTGAACCAAACTTTGTCCGTTCCCTCCTTCCTTCCTGACTCCGCTCTGCCGAAGGGTTTTTATTGCACGAAAAGATTATGATTATAAAAAAAATATATGATGCTGCATATAACAGCTGGCAGATATTGTTTTTCCTCTCTTTCTTTTTATGAACTGCAGAAAATATATACATTCGTATATCTCTTTGTTTGTTAATTGTTCAATCTCTTATTATCCTGAAAACACAGACAGTTAAATAATGTCAAACCGCACCGCTAAATAATATAACACCTTTGCTGAACAACTCAGAGATCAACCTTTATACCCCCATTAAAAATTATACCGGGGGCAATCGTATTATTCGATGAGGGTGTTAGAAATATCGGATACTTTTTATCTAAAATGTTTTCAGCATTTATATAAACCATTGCTATATTCATAAGCTTCCGTGAAAACGATAAATCCACGGTATAATAGTTGTCTTTTTCAAGAGTGTTTTCGTTATCATAAAAGATTTTTGCAAATGCATTTACCCCTAAAGACACATTAATTATTTCAGGGTTAAGATAACTCACGCTAAGGTAACCACTGTGCCGTGGATTGTTGGGTAAGTAATTTCCCTTTAACGACTGGTTTTCTTCATCCTTAACAATCTCCGAAACATTATAAGTATAATTCCCTTTAAGTGAAGTGTATTTTATTGGGCTCCATTGTGTTTCAACTTCCAGTCCGTGAATTTTGACTTCGCTTATATTGTCGAGGATGTATTCATAGCGGGTTCTTGTATCTCCTGCAAAACTTGCAGTGTTTATGAGCCTGTCCCCTATATAATCAGTGGCCAAAGATTGATAAAACGAAACTTTTGCAACAAGATTTTCTGCGGGATTATGTTCGGCTCCAAAGTCCCATGAAAGGATATTTTCAGGTTTCAGTCCGGGATTTGCCTCCCGGTAATATGCCCCACCTTGCCGCACATGCACTTTGTATAGTTCAAAAAGACCTGGCATTCTAAAACCCTTTCCAATAGTTCCACGAATCGTGCTTTGTGGGCCGGGGTGCCAGCTAACTCCAAATCTTGGGGAGAAACTCATGTTTTCAGTCATATCATACCTATTGTAGTATGCAGGTTTCCCGGCACTGGCCCGGGTATCCCAACTGCTTGCTGAGGATGTTTGAATATAATCGTAACGTAACCCCAGATTAAAAAAGAGACTGTTATCCAAGAGCTTTAAATCGGCAAGCAGAAAAGGTGATACAAGCTGCTGGTTGCCAAGGGCGCCGGCATCACGCTGACTATCGCTGTAATCTACATTATAATCAAAATTGATGTATTTATAAGAGCTGCCAAGAGTTATATTCAGCGACTGCCATTTAAAAAAAGTTCCCTGCAGGTCTAACCCCGTGTTGTACATGTTGTTAAATTTTTCTTCACGATTTAAAGAGGCAAAATTATCTGCAGCATTGTCCTGAAAAGCCGTTTTGTCTGCCTGGTTGAGAAAAGCAATACCCTTTAACCGGATATTATTGAAAAGGTGAGAATAATTTAACGTGTATTGATTAAGCTGCAATTCCTGCCTGAAAAATTCCCTTCCCTGTCCGGCATCCTGATTAAAATATAAGGCCGACAATTCAAGCTTTGACCTGCTGCTGAAATCATATAGCAGCTTCCCAAATACCTGGCCTTTTTTACGCCACCGTTTAATCTGGTAATCAGAAGGGTCCTCAATCATGTAAAACCCATCGGTATCCTCGTACCCTCCGCTTAACAGGAAACCAAAGTTATTTATCCTCTGGCTGTAAAAAGCATTACCCCCAAAGGTTGAGGCATTGCCGGCCTTGGCCTGAAGTCTTGCAGCACGTTTTTCGCCAGGGTTTTTGGTAATAATATTGACAACCCCTCCAAGCCCTTCTGAGCCATAAAGAGATGATGAGGGACCACGTAATATTTCAATACGCTCAATAGCTTCTTTGGGTATATGTCCCCAGGCAACCCAGGCAACCGAATTATTGAAATTATCATTTTGAGGTACTCCGTCAACCAGAAAGAGCACCCTGTTTTTTCCCACTCCTCGCATATCAATAGGGCTTACAATACCATTTGTGTGCAGACTGGAATGGCGAAAATTATATAACCCCGGAATACTTCGAATAATATCCTCAACATTGTCATAGGGTGAAACGGCAATATCTGCCGCTTCAATTACGGACAGGCTTTGGGGGACATCTTTTGCCTGCATTTGAGTTCTCAGGGCACTAACAGTGACCCCGGTTAGCTCTATGGTTTTAATAGTATCTGTCATTATATTCTCCCGGGCAAAGCCATTTATAACTATAAGAAACATTAAAACCGCTGCTGAAATTTTTATTTTATGCATTTTTACAATTGCGGAGTGTTACTATTTATATAATCGTGCTACCTAACAGCAAAAATAATCCTTTCTGGTCCAAAAAAAAATAATCATGCCTTTTCCCGGCAATTCCTCAGCAGCATTTTTCTGCACCTCCTCCAGGTAACAACCACAGGTTATAAGATCCCCCTTCTGCTTTCCGGCAGTCAGCTGATTAATTTATTAGTATTAGGAAGTGTACTGGGATCTGCCGCAAAAAGCCCGGAATGCCTATCGCTGCCCGGATGGGACTAAGGTTTCAGTTCCGGTTCCTGCCACTGGCACCTGATGGAGCAAAACACTGCCACATCAGCCTTTTGCAATGTGCCGGGAAAATAAGGGGAATGACTGCATAAATAAATATTTACCAAGACAATTCTTAGTTAAATTTTTTATAGGGAATCCCTGATTTTCAGAATAGACGCCATAGCCTTATTTAGGGTCCTGAAAATGGCCGGTGGGTTCATGAGAGTGCATTATTCAATGTCAAGAACTATTTAAATATTTTCTTTTACTAAAAAAATAATCTCATCAGGTAAAAAACCAACCAGCCTGGTTAGTCTTTTCCTATCAATAGCTCTTATTTGGTCAATCATTATATCACAACCAAAAATCTTCAAAACAAAGAAAGCCGCTCTTTACAAGCGGCTTTCTTTGTTGGGTTGTTGACCGACCAGGACTCGAACCTGAACCGGCAGAACCAAAATCTGCAGTGCTACCATTACACCATCGGTCAATTTTTCCAATACGCTGCAAAAGTAATAAAAAAAAGAAATTCCGGAAATTGTGAATGTATTATTATTACATCTAATTACTTTTTATTAATCCCTCACCGGTCATCATCCACTTTTTACCAGTCATAGACGATATTCTTTCTCTTTCAACGCTTCGGGCAGAAGTGATTATGCGGTCGGTCTTTTCACCAAGGTGGATCTTATATCCATCGGGAAGATTTAATCGCATACTGACAGAGGCAAAATTCCATAGTTCATCTTCAGGTACTGTGAACATATTACCGAGAATAATAACAGAATCCCGAAACTCCCATTCGTAAACAATATTCTCAGCATTCAGCCCGGCATAGAACTGACTTGATCCTCTTGACCTTCTCTCTAAAACCAGCTCAGGAACTTCGGCTGAGGTATGCCTGATGCTCAACGAAGGGCGGGAATAAATCATCTCATTTACGGGATCCATAAATAATCCCCGGGAATGACTGTGAAACCAGGTCAGATCTTCAAGCCGGTTAGCATTTATTCTGTCTTCCATTTGCAGGTACAAGGTTTCAGAAGTAGTGGGAGCAAGTTCTAAATTCTCCCGGGAAGTTCCACTGAATGCATACTTACGGGCTTCAACAAATCCAAGAGTAAAGAGTACCGAAATACTAATAACCCATACAATAAGTGCAATGATCCCCAGACCTTTGTCTTTTGCCTTAAGCCGAAAAACAAGCTTAATCCCGCCATAAATAATTGCTATCAAGGGAATTATAACTGTAAAGAAGAGGGCGGAAAGGATTATTGAAAGATTGGCAGGATCGATGAAAGCAGATAAAAACTGATTAAGCGGGAAAATAGTCCCATTGAACCATGCCAGGGAAAAAATGTTTGATTGAAAAAAGAATACGCCCAGAAAGCTCATAAGAATGACGAACCCGGCAAATACAAGCACAATGCCCAGCAGAACAAGCACGACCTTTGCTGCAACAACGAGGATAGATCCAATAACCCGTCCTATTTCCTGTGCGGCAGAAGTAGCCTGCCTGTAACCCTCGCTTTTTTCAAAATCCTTGTATTTTGCCTTAACATCGTCATACTCCTGTTTTACAGTTCTCTCAATATTTGATATTGTAACATGCTCCCCCCTCATTTCAAGTTTTTGTGCTATGGTGACAGCCCTGGGAATTGCTATCCACAAAATAATATAAACAAGTGCCCAGACCCCGTGGCCGATAATGAGCAATACAACAAAAAGTATTCTTATTATAACCGCATCAATGCCAAAATAAGCTCCCAGTCCCCCGCACACCCCGCCAAGCACAGAATTATCGGGATCCCTGTACAGTCGCCTGGGTCCTTTTTTAGAGCTTATTTTTGTTTCGCCGGTTTTACCTGTCTCAGCTTCAGCTTCTTCCGCCTCCTCAACAAAATCAACGGGGTCACCCATTACTGCAGTTACTTCAACAACATCTTCAATGGTTATAACCTCTTTCTTGTTTTCACTGACACGTGAATGGAAAAGCTCGGCTATCCTGGACTCAATATCATCAACTATCTCCTTTCCTCCTTCTTTATTGCTAAAATAGAGCTCGACTGATTTGAGGTAGGTTTTAAGTTTTTCATAAGCATCCTCATCAATATGAAAGATGACGCCACTAATATTTATTTTTATTGCTTTTTTCATCAGTAAATATTTATATTAATAATTTAACCTGATGGATCTTACCATATCAATATTTTGACTTCGTCGATCTCACATGCAATATATCTTTCATTGAACAATAATAATCAGATAAGACATTCATTATATGTGAAAATATTGAAAATATTGATATGGACGATTCATTTCAGATTGTTTTTTTTGGGTTCAGGTTGATTGCGTGCCTGGTTAATGGAACTGACAGCAGTGATAAGATCCTGCCACGACTTGTCAAGCTCTTCAAGAAAAGCTTTTCCCTTTTCTGTGAGAGTATAGTACTTTCTGGGTGGTCCCTGCTGGGACTCTTCCCACCTGTAACTTAGCAACCCTGCATTTTTCTGCCGGGTCAACAAGGGGTACATAGTACCTTCAACCACAATCATTTTAGCTTCTTTCAGCTCTTTTATGATATCGGAAGCATAAGCATCATTATTCGCCAGAATGGATAAAATGCAATATTCCAGCACCCCTTTTCTCATTTGCGCCTTTGTATTTTCCACGTTCATATTAAAAATATTCGGATTAGTAAATCAGTTATAATTATGCTTATTACAAATAAGCTGATTAAGTTATTCTCTGCAATCGCATCATAGCGGACTGAATTGGGAAATGAGATCACAATGTCGCTGGAGGAATCTGAAATGTACATGTTTTTAAATTTTCAGGTTTTGTCTCACATTGTTGAATTCTTCCTTAACTGCCCGGACTATATTCGATATGTTAACAGGTTCACCTTTCATCTCCAGTTTCTGAGCTGTTGTTACAGCAGGCGGGATTACAAGCCACAGGAGCAGGTACAGTAGAAATCCGGAAAAGAATAAAAGCGAAAGAACAACAAAAGCTGTCCTTATCCATAACACATCAACAGACCAGTAGGATGATATTCCACTGCAAACTCCACCCAGAATACGATTGTCCACATCCCTGTATATTCTCCTGCGGCCTTTTCTGCCGGAAGAATAACTTTCCGATTCACTACTGCTATGCCCCTCCCCTTTCGCGTCGGCAATATCACCGGGATCTCCCATGATCCCGATGACCATTTCCACATCCCTGATGGTAACAGGCTTAAGGCCGGGACTTGCTCCCCCGGAAAACAATTCGGCTATGCGTGACTCAATATCGGCAAGAATATCGCTTCTCTCTCCCTCATCTGAAAAGTGACTTTCTATCTTATCGAGATAATTTTTCAGCAGCTCATAAGCATCTTCGTCAATGCTGAAAACTGCTCCACCCAGATTAATTGTTATAGTTTTCTTCATCTTAATATTGTTTGTTAATTCTGTTTTAAAATCTGAACCGTATTATGCTATATGAGGTATAATTTATAAATTTGAACTCAATGGATAACAATAATACCTTTCATCACCTACTTATATCTTATACAAAGATATAAATTTATATTTATACTATGCAATACATAGTTCTATATTTTTTGAATTTTTTAGTAAATACTTTTAATCCCCATAATAATTACCGATGAGCATTTATTCCGGCACCATAAAAAAAATGCAGTCCGCACTTTATGAAAATGTTTCTTACAGTCTCCCTGTCGGGGAAGAAAAAGTAGACATGAACAGCCTGATTGGAAAAGAGCTTTCTCTGGAATACCTCAATGAGATATTCTGCATTGGTTGCGGAAGGAGAACCAAAAAATCGTTTGCCCAGGGATACTGCTATCCCTGCCTTCTGAATTCACCGGAAACGGACAAATGCATACTTCATCCCGAGATGTGCCAGGCTCATGAAGGCATATCGCGCGATATGGAGTGGTCTAAAACCAGGTGCCTTCAGGATCATTTTGTTTATCTGTCAGATACTACCGGTCTGAAAGTGGGTGTTACAAGGGCAACCCAGGTACCGACAAGATGGATCGACCAGGGTGCCACCCGCGCCATAATAATTGCAAGAGCCCCTAACCGTTTCATTGCCGGAACCATTGAAGTATTCCTGAAAACCCATTTTGCCGACAAAACCAACTGGAGAAACATGCTTACCAACAAGCAGCAAACTGTGCCTGACCTTTTGAAAGAAAAAAAGAGAGCCTCCGGGATCATGCCGGAGGAATTTAGAGAATACCTTATTGATGATGCTAAAATCACATCCGTAAATTTCCCCGTAAGGGAATATCCTGAAAAAGTAACAACCCTGACATTTGATAAAACCCCTTTAATAAATGGGGTCCTTAAGGGAATAAAAGGCCAGTACCTGATATTTGACGGGGGAAGGGTTCTTAATGTTCGCCGGCACAATGGCTATAAAATTCGTTTGCAGTTTCTTTAGTTCCAGTTAACATCTGCAGGAGCCATTTACCGGATGGGTGTCCGGTTTGAAAATTTATGCTGTATAACATTAGGCGTTCGGAAAAATTCATGTTTATCTCTTATACAAATAATTATTTTTGCTTTAACCCGGGAGGTTGTATATTGTTCATTAAAAAAACACCGTTTACTACAAACAAACCGACAGTTTGATACGCAGGAGGCGGACATTATCGACGGAAATATATACTTAGCTCATTACAAACATATGGACTAATTAAAATAACCAGCCAGAATGAATAAATATAAAGCAAGAACAATACCCAGAAGAAAATTTATGGAAATGAGTTTAAAAGGAGGATTGATGCTGGCAACCACGCCGGCCCTTCTCAGCCAGATCTCTTCCTGCAGCTCCCGCCCGGTGGCAGGTCCAGGAATGGACATTGATAAGCCGGTACTGGACAAGGTGATTGCCAGAGCACTTTCCCAGGGAGGGGAATTTGCCGATGTATACCTGGAGAACAGGGTGTCAAGGAATATCATCATGGAAGAGTCACTTTTCAGAAGCGGACTCTATGGTATATCCCAGGGGGCCGGGGTAAGAGTTGTTTGCGGAGATAAAACCGGGTTTGCCTATACTGATGAGATAACCGAGGAAAATCTTCTCAGGGCTGCCGAAGTGGCATCCTACGTAGCAAGGAACTCTTCTGTAACAGAGCCGGTAAATATCAGAAGAGGAAAGCGTGATTCTTATATCACGGTAAAGCAGCCGTTAAATGAGATAGCCGACACCAGGCGTATAGAGATAATGGAAAGAGCCAACCAGGCAGCGCTGGACTACGACCCACGCATCAAAATGGCAAAAATTGATTATTATGACCAGGTGCGGGGAAGGGTTATAGCCAACAGTGAGGGACTCTATCTTCGTGATGAATTGCCCCTGATGTTTTTCATTGTAGAGACCATGAGTGACGACGGAACCAGCCGTCACATGTCACGGGAGCGTGTTAGTCAGCATTCCGGTTTCGAAATGTTCGAAAAGTACACCCCTGAATATGTTGCAGAGAGTGCAGCAAGGGAAGCGATAGACATGCTTGACGCTGAAGATGCCCCGGCAGGGGTTATGGACGTGGTAATGCAGAATGGCTGGGGTGGTGTGCTGGTGCACGAAGCTGTAGGACATCCACTGGAAGCAGACAACATAGCCAAAGAGATAGGTGCCTTTACCGGAAAGCTTGGTCAGAAGGTGGCGGCAGATTGCTTTACCATGATCGATGACGGTACAATTCCCGATATGAGGGGTACAATTAATTTTGATGATGAAGGAACACCGGCAAAGCGCAATGTGCTAATTGAGAAAGGTGTTTTAAAGGGCTACATGACTGATGTCCTAAGTTCCAGCCAACTGAGCATGGAAAGGACTGGTAACGGCCGTCGTGAATCGTTCCGCAGGATACCAATACCCCGTATGACCAATACTTATATAGATAATGGATCAGACAATCCGGCCGATATACTTGCTTCAACCAAAAAGGGACTCTATGTACAAAGCCTGAGCGGTGGAAGTGTAAATCCGGTCACCGGTGTTTTTAACTTCACCTGCCGGGAAGCCTACCTTATTGAAAACGGTAAAAAAACTACTCCCGTTAAAGGTGCTACCCTTATTGGATCATGTATGGAAGTTATCTCCAACATTGATGCAGTTGGCGATGACCTCTATTTTGGTTCCGGGATATGTGGGAAAAGCGGACAAATGGCCGAGGTAACCGTAGGTCAGCCTACCGTAAGAATAAGGGGTATAAATGTAGGCGGAAGCAGGGCTTAATCTTAATGTTGAATAATAAAAGACCTCATAACTTACCAAAGGTTAATAAAAGATTGATAATCGAATCGGGACAATAATTAAAATTCAATTCTTTTGATGACTACCAAAGCTTATTATATATGGACTACAAGAAATTAACAGTAAAACTGGTCGACAAATGCCTCAGCCTGGGGGCGGACTCTGCCGAGGTTTATCTTCAAACCTCCAGGAACCTTTCCATCAGGGTGCGCAATGCAGATATTGAAACGATTCAGGAAGCTTCCTCCGGCGGAGTTGGTTTCAGGGTTATCGTTGAGGGTAAAATGGGCTTCAGTCATAGTAATGATCTTAGCGAGCAGGCCCTCAATGATACAATAAGCAGGGCGGTGGCATTTGCAAAGCTTACCACACCCGATGAAAGTAATATTCTTCCATCTGACAACCGTCTGACAAGAGTTGAGGGATTGTTTGACCCGGAAATATCGGGTATAAGCATGGAGCGAAAAATAGATATGGCACTTGCAATTGAAAAGCATGCCATGAATGATCCGAAAATAACCCACAGCTCGGGATCTTCATTTGGTGAAAGAGAAGGGGAAGTCTTTATTGCAAACTCCGGAGGATTATCCAAATCATATAAATCATCCATCTGCTCCCTGGGTGTTGGAGTTGTTGCTGAGAAAGATGACCAGCGAAGAACAGGAGGGGAATACTGTTCCCGCAGGTTCTTTTCTGACCTTGAACCCCTGGAAGAAATTGCAGAAAAAGCCGCCAGGAAAGCCTGGGAGCTGCTCGACCCCCGCATGGTAAAAACACAAAGAGCTGCCGTCATATTCGATCCTTCAGTGGCACCCTCTCTTTTACAGGGAGTGATAGCAGCGCTTAACGGTGAAAGGGTGCTTCAGGGAGCAAGTTTTCTAAAGGATTCCCTGAATGAACAATTTGCCTCACCACTGCTTTCTGTAACCGATGACGGCACAAAGCCAAAAGGTATAGGCAGTGCTCCCTTCGATGGAGAGGGAGTTCCCACCGCAAAAAGGGTGCTTATTGAAAACGGCATATTGAAAGGTTTTACCTACAATACCCGGGTTGCTGCAAGAGCCGGGGTTGAAAGCACGGGCAATGCTTCAAGAGGCGGATATACAAATCTCCCCGGCATCGGAACACATAATCTTTATCTAACTGCCGGTCAGTACAGCCAGGAGGAGATAATTGCTGCAACCCCGCGCGGATTGATGCTGAAAGGACTCACCGGTTACGGAATTGATCCCGTGAGTGGCAATTTCAGTGGCGGAGCTACAGGTTTCTGGATCGAAAACGGAAAAATTCTCTATCCGGTCGAGGGACTGGCGATTGCAGGAAGCGCCGATCAGATCCTGAATGGAATTGATATGATGGGCAGCGATATTGATATGAACCGATCGTTTGCCTCTCCAACTTTGCGTATAGCAGAAATGCAGATCGGAGGGTCCTGAAAAAAATCCGGATAATATTAATATTTGTTGGTATATTACCGTTTCAATAAAATTTTGTTTATTAATTTTTATTGTATTTTTATCCTGATGTTTTATTTTGGAGTGGCTTCGATTGGGAATCATCAAAAAGAAAATATCTTTACAAGAAATAACCCATGGTAATCTATTATCCTACACGGTGATGATAA
>SLPB01000126.1 GCA_007132225.1 Bacteroidales bacterium
CATCCGGTGAGAAAAGAACAGAGCTCTTAATGATGATCACCGATTATGAAAACCCCGGTGAAGGTGGCTTTTATGACAATCTGGGTACTTTTAACCCTGCACCAAATGTTGAATTCGGATACCCTTATGACCACGGACAACCTTACGTAAAAGAGATGCTCTCTGATGGAAACCGTCCGAGTCAGCGATCAATGCATTTTACACAGGATGAGGAGCAGGGAGTAACCCTTCACTACAGGGATCTTGATCCGGATGCTGAATATCAAATACGGTTTACATTTGTAAGACCCTGGTACCAGGATAGGTACGCTGACCGGATGAATCAAAAAAGCCAGTCTGTTTATGCAAATGACCGGCTTTTAGCTGAAAATGTAGAACTACCCTTACAAATGAGTGATTTCTTTACATGGGATATCCCCCATGATATTACCAGGGAGGGAGAGCTGGTAATAAGACTGGACCGCGCAGCAGATGTGGCCCGTGGCGACCGGGTTGAAATAGAGCAGTGGCGTAATTCCGGTGGCTGGGGAACAATTGTTTCTGAAGCCTGGCTAATGAAAAAAACCGCTGGCAAATAATAACAATCCTTTATCTCCACTGAATCAAAGCGCTGTTTAAGGCATCTTCAACCCGCCATTGAGGCTTATGGAAATATATTAATCCATGCCCGGGCAGCATAATATCCATTTCCACTTTTGCAAATCGGCGAAGCGATTCCGTGTATATTTTCTTATTGAAATCGAAAGACCCGTCCCAGCCAAAATCACCAGCCAGCAATGTGCCAATAATATCACCGCTTACAACGATGTGTTTATTTTCATGTAAAAAAGAGTACGCAGTACATCCCATTGAGTGTCCGGGGAAATGCATGACCTTGATCTGAACACCATTAATATTGAGCACTTCTCCGTCAGAAACAACAATATCAACCTCAACGGGAGTAAAACTTTTGTGATACAGATAGCCGGCACAACGCTCATCACCGGATGAAACAGCATTGGCAGTTTCTTCTATAGCAACAACTTTCACACCTCTCTTTTTTAACAAGTGTGCTCCGCCGGTATGATCCAGGTGAGGATGGGTAAGAATGCAATATTGTAAATCTTCCGGTGAAAGATCCCAGTATTTCATATTTTGAAAAATTTGCTCCATGGTGTCGCCACAGCCACAATCAAACATTATCAGCCCTTCCTTTTGCTTTAAAATATAGGAATTACCATCATTCCACAACGCTCCCTGTAAATCGAAAGTCATCCCGTTTAAATCTCCGCCTACCTGATATAAGTCTTTTAATACCATCATATTTTCAACTATTTTAAGTTCATTAAAAAATTTTATAATAATTATTACTCTGTTGGATCCTTATAGAGTCCGGCACCGTCATACCAAACCATTTTTGTATGTGATGTTTCTTAATGGCCTGTTTTATCTGATTCTGAATTATTTTCTGAATTTTTCTTCAAGCTCAATAACCCGGTCAATAAGCTTGTCAGCAATTTCCAGGTGGATGTCATCAAAAGGTAAAACAGGTTCCCGAACACAGGGCGTTTCGTAAATACCCTGCCTAAACAATAACCTTTTAAAAAAATGAACGGAAATATCCAGATGCTGATTGGAAAATGCAAGGACAGGCAAAATTTCATGAAACAACCTTTCCGCCTTATCCACATTTCCCTCAAGAAAAAACCGGAATATGGAAGTATAAATATTGTGCATTCCGGTTGGCATGAAGGCATGAACGCCGCGTTTCAGTCCCTCTGTCATTTGTGATACAGCCCAGCCCCCACTCACATTCAGTCTTCCGTGGGTCAATTCCAGAATTCTGGAATATTTGGCCCCGGCAGGAATTGTTTCCACTTTCAGGCAACGGAAAGCCCCTGTATTTTCAAATAAATTGCAAATCAAATCATCAGGCAAACCATATCCTGAAGCGTCCCAATCCTGAAGCATGATCATATCAGGTCCAGTATTTGCCAGCTGTGTAAAATGATTTTTGAACTGTTCCTCGTTTACAAAAGGTATTTGAAAAAGTACATTTTTACAACCTATCCGGATGTAAGATTTCAGTAATTTTTCACTTTTGGAAATATCGGTTTCACCGGCACCTGCAATTACAGGAACTTTTTCACCAGCCACCTCCAATACAGCTGAAACCATATCCAGCCTTTCCGGCCCGGTTAATTTATAAACCTCGGAAGCCATGGCAGGGACAAGGAACCCTGCAACACCAGCCTGCAAAGCTCCTTCAGCATTCTTTTTCAAAGCAGGAATATCAATTTTATCGTCCGCCGTAAAAGGTGTATTAAGCACGGTTACAATTCCTCTCAAGGGATACAATTCCTTCATCACAAAAGAGCTTATGCTATTGTTGTTTTATAATCCATACATCGGTTACACGGGACCTTTGTCTCCAATTAAGATGCGCCTCATCCGGTCTGTCGAATGTTAATTTTAGTTTACCTTCTTTGATTAAATCTTTTGGTAATGGAAATTCCTTGAATTGCTCATAGCCCTTTTCATACCTGGTTGGCTCCAGACTCACTCCGTTTGCACGCAGCAATGCCTCGCCATAACCCGATACACGTATTAAATAACTTGTTTCCGGATCAAGTTCGTCATATTGCAGCTCGGGGGTAAACTGGAACAACTGGGTTGACAGCCTCTTACGGTTAAACCCATCATTTTCCCACAAATAGTCGATGGCATCATCGGTTTCAGAAATAACATGCCTGGCATCGGCGCTTGAAATATTATCATATAAACTTCCTTCACCGGGGTTTTCATAGGTCCTGATAAATTCCAGACGGGCAAGTTTTTCTTCCTCAGATTCCATTTTGCCGATCTTTTCAAACTCATCTTCCAGCCACCAGATATTATTCAAAGGGTGATCAATAAAATCACGAACACACCCTCTTTCATATCCACTGGCCTGGTATTTGGGAACACTGGATTGCAACCCGACGGACTCAAACAGGTCATCGAGATATTGAACGGCTTTTTGCCTTAGATCCTGAGCTACCGGTTCTTTTTCAGCCTTTTTCA
>SLPB01000013.1 GCA_007132225.1 Bacteroidales bacterium
ACTATCCTGCGGCCCGGCATTTTGAACCGGTTATTATGAAGAGCAGTTGCTATTCTTTGCTGGCTTTCTTTTACAGCATTATCAGGAAGGCCAACCAAAAAAAAATTTACCCCTTTTGTAATGCTCACCTCAATAGTAATGACAATTGCATCAATACCAAGGATGGAGGAGCCAAAAGTCTTTACTAACATCCTGTACCGGATATTTGGATTTATGGTAATAAAAAAATCAATATCTCAGGCAGCGTACAGAAAAGCCAAAAGATTTGAGATTTTTCGATCTATATATACCCCCATGGTTAATGCTAACTCCCCGTCTCCATGCATGCCCGTCATCTGCAATTGTCGATGTCCAGAAGTATCCGGCACTGCCTATTTCGTTATATCCCCCCCTAAAGGTTCTGTTCCCTGATCGTAATGCCTCAAATCCCGTCTCACCATCGGGCTGGATCATAATTCCATGGTTAACACCCCTCCATAGCAAATCGCCAACAGCTTCACCGGACATACCAAGATGAATCTCAAGTATTTTCCATTCGCTGTCTGATGGCACATGCCACCCTGTCGGACATACTCCCTGGCTGCTTTCCGATTTGTCATACTGCACAGCTTCTCCCCACTGATAAAGACCCCCGTATTTTTCACACAGAACGGGATTGTTATCATAACAATACTTCTCAATAATTCCGTTATCCTTTTGATCAGTGCTGCCATCAATAATTTCACCCCTGTTAATATTTTCTGCAATCCAGAGCTGATCGCCCAGCTGAATTGTGCGGTAAACAGCACCATCAACAGTATCAACCCAGGATCCGTACAAGTCCGGTTCCTGATCCCCCAGCTCCTTTTTGCAGGAAATTCCCTGGAAAAACAGTCCTGAAAGCATCAATAACATTCCTGTGCCACTGAAAAAAGAAGCAACCCTGTTCATTAAAGTTACAAATTCTTTTCTATGAATAATATAAGGCTATGTATTATTTTTCCATGGATCTCCTGGGCTCTGTCAGCATAATCAGACATGGGGGCCCGAAGCTCTATATCACAAAGCCCGGCAAGGCGGCCCCCGTCTTTTCCTGTCATGCCAACTACTTTCATTCCCTTATGCCTGGCAATTTCAGCAGCCTTGCATACATTGACAGAATTTCCGGTGGTGCTTATCGCTAATAAAACATCTTCCTTTTTGCCAGTCCCCTCAATAAACCTTGAGAAAACAAAATCAAACCCGTAATCATTGCCTGTGCATGTTAAATAAGAGGGGTCGCTTATTGATATGGCTGCTATCGAAGGTCTGTCATTTCTGTAACGCCCGGTAAGCTCTTCGGCAAAATGCATGGCGTCACACATTGACCCCCCATTACCGCAGGAGATAATTTTCCCGCCTGCCAAAATTGATTTTACCATAAGTTCTCCGGCAGCTGCAATCCGATTCATGTTATCATTGTCAGATAAAAAATCATCAAGCATAAGCCTGGCCTGTTCAAAACTTTCTTTTATCTCTTGCATATGTGAAAATTGAATTTTTTATAATTATGTTAAAAATAGTAATTTTTTGCTCCAAAAAACAATCCGGATCTCAAAATAAAAACATAACAGGAAGATCCTGTATTATCCTTACATGCCATTACATAGTCTGCCAGAGGTGAGATAATTATCGTCTGCCAATGTTCGGGTATTACTGAATTTTTAAAACCTGTAAATTTGCTTTAACTTTACAAATAAAAATAATATGCTAGGTGGATTTTTTAAGTTGCCAAAGATCAAGCAGTTTCGCTATAAGCCCCGCTACTACGATGAAAGGAAAGAAGAGCTTGATAAACGTATAGAGCAGATAAAAAGGGAGATGGGTGTAACTGAAGAGCATCCTGAAGGAAACCGATACTTCAGGGGTGATTATAAAACACACATCAAAGGTCAGATGAAGGGCTATTTTAAGCACTCACGACGGCAGAGAAGAACATCCAATATCAGGCTGCTGGTAATTTTGCTTATTCTCCTGGCTCTTGCATGGTACATAATTTATTACTGAATATTGTTTATATATAATGCACTTTTTCTTAATGATACCCTTAAAAAATGCTCAATTATATGGAAGGCCCCCTGGTATTTTACTTTGCGATACCCCGATCCCAACATAGTGAACCAAACCCCCGTTTAATTAAAAACTCAAAATAACCAAAGTTCAGAGATGGCAGATATAATAAAAATGCTCCCGGACTCGGTGGCAAATCAGATAGCTGCGGGAGAAGTAATTCAAAGGCCTGCATCTGTAGTCAAAGAGCTGGTTGAAAATTCCGTTGATTCCGGAAGCAGCATTATAAAGGTAATAGTCAGGGAGTCCGGGAAAAACCTGGTGCAAGTCATAGATAACGGTTGTGGAATGAGCGAAACCGATGCCAGGCTTTCATTTGAGCGTCATGCAACTTCAAAGATAAAAAGTGCTGATGACCTGTTTGCTATTCAAACTATGGGTTTCAGGGGAGAAGCACTGGCATCGGTGGCAGCCATAGCAGAAATTGAACTGCAAACAAAAAGGCATGATGATGAGCTCGGCACCTTTCTGGAAATAAAAGGATCAAGGTTTATCCGGCAGGAGCCCGTTGCCTGCAAGCCCGGTTGCAATATCAGCGTTAAAAACCTTTTTTTCAATGTGCCGGCAAGAAGAAAATTTCTAAAAACAAACTCCACAGAGCTTAAACATATTATTAGTGAGTTCCAGCGAATAGCACTGGCTCATCCTGAAATTGAATTTACACTTCGGCACGACGGGAGTGAAATCCTTCACCTTCCTCCCTCCAATCCGCGGAAACGCCTGATTCACCTTTTTGGCAGGAATATTAATCAGCAGCTTATTGAAGTCAATACAGATACAAATCTTGTTTCCATCAGTGGATTTATAGCCAAACCAGAATTTGCCAAAAAATCACCCGGAGAACAGTACTTTTTTTTAAATAAGCGCTTTATGCGGCACCCCTATTTTCATAAAGCAGTAACCCGGGCTTTTGATAAAATGCTGCAGCCAGATGTCCTGCCCTCCTATTTCATTTATTTTAATGCCGACCCTCAATCCGTAGATGTTAACATCCATCCAACCAAAACCGAAATAAAATTTGAGAATGACAAAGCCATCTGGCAAATCCTTATGGCATCAGTAAGAGAGGCATTGGGAAAATTCAATATTGTTCCCTCAATCGATTTTAATACGGAAGGATTGATAGACATACCCCTGGCCAGTCGAAACAGTGATCCCACATTACCTGAAATACCGGTAAATCCTGATTACAATCCTTTTGATAATGAAAAGGAAAGCTCATCAATCAGGCAGAAATCCCACAATAATAAAAACAAATTTGGAAACTGGGAGGAGCTTTACAAAGGGTTCGAATTGGATTCCTTCAACCAAAAAGAAAATCATGCAGCAGGCATATCACCGGAAAAAGGAGAGTTATCAGATGATTTAGCTGATGAATTACCTGGTATATCAAGCGTTCCGGCTCTTTTGCAGGTTAAAAACAAATACATCCTTTCCCCTGTAAAATCAGGATTGATGATAATTGACCAAAGGAGAGCCCATGAACGTATACTTTATGAAAAATTCATGAAAACCATCCGCTCCGGCGCTATTATGGCACAACAGGAGCTCTACCCTGTCAGCATTGAGCTTGGTCCGGCAGATTACCTCCTTATTAAAGAATTGAGCGGAGAACTCGCTGACCTGGGATTTGACATCAGGGATTTCGGGCCCAACACCATTCTGGTGTCAGGATGTCCGGCAGACACCATTCACGCCGACCCTGCAACAATGATAGAAAATTTGATTGCCGAACACAAAACATCAGGTTCGGCAATGCAGGAAGGTGCCCGTGAAAAAATTTCCCGCAACCTGGCAAGATCTTCAGCAATACAATATGGTAAAACTCTCTCCAGAGAAGAGATGCAGGAACTGATTGACCGGCTTTTTGCCTGTAAAATGCCAAATTATTCACCTGACGGAAAACCAGTTATTTCTATTGTTAGTAATGATGAAATTGAAAATAAATTTAAGCATTCGTAAACTCTCAGGATATATATTATTATTGGAATTGGTCTTAAATTAAAATATCTGATCTGCATTCATTATTTTTACAGTCTCACAGTACCAGCTCAGATTAAACATATTTATCCCGGCCTTGTTCTTTAAATAGATAAAAAATTAAAAACCATGATAGGAAGATTAGGAGGCATACCGCTTGTAGTAAAGAACCTGCTTATTATCAATGCTCTTATGCTGCTTGCGGATTTTGTTCTTGCAGGCAGTTTCGGTATCCGTTTAACCCATATATTAGGACTTTATTATTTTGAATCAGACTATTTTCAGCCTTACCAGTTTATAACTCATATGTTTATGCACGGGGGAATGGCGCATTTATTTTTCAATATGTTTGCCCTGTGGATGTTCGGCAGAGTGCTGGAAAGCGTTTGGGGAGGAAAGCGCTTTTTTATCTATTATTTTTTCACCGGAATTGGCGCAGCAGTTTTACATACAGTTGTAAATTTTATAGAAGTACAGTCCATTATGGGCGGGCTGACTGCTGAACAGATTGCTACTGTCAGGGAAGAAGGAGCAGAAATATGGGCAAGCCAGCGTAATTTCATGCATCAGGGCATGGCCGATCTTAACCGGGCAATGAATATCCCCACTGTGGGAGCCTCGGGTGCTGTATTTGGTGTATTGCTGGCTTTCGGGATGCTATTCCCAAACACAAGGCTTATGCTGCTTTTCCCGCCTATTCCAATAAAAGCAAAATACTTTGTGATAGCTTACGGTGCGATTGAATTATATCTCGGATTAACGCGGCCCGGAAGCAATATTGCCCACTTTGCTCATCTTGGAGGAATGCTTTTTGGTTTTATCCTTATTAAGTATTGGAACAGGAACACAAGAAAGTTTTTCTGATTACCGTTCTATAATTTAATAATTTCACAGACAGAACTCCTGAATGTTGTGTTTAAACCCCGGAAAACGCTAATGGACTATTGCACTTTGGCAGATCTTGCCCGTTATGAACTTATCATTCTTTATTACTGAGAGATTGTGACATTTATATTCTGGCGAACAACAATTTAAAAAATTCAGGCTATAGCAAAGCATAATATTATTTTGATGAAATGACAATCATAGATGAAATAAAAGACTCCTTCAAGCGGGGCACAGTCCTTACCAGGCTCATATATGTAAATCTTGCAGTATTTGTTGGTGTAAAACTAATTGAAGTATTGCTTTTCCTTTTCAGTGCAGGAGGGGCAGGAAGCTTTTTTGCCATTAATTGGCTTGCCGTACCGGCAGATATTTCTGGGTTATTGACCAGGCCATGGACAGTATTCACCTATATGTTCCTTCACGTGGGTTTTCTCCACATCTTGTTCAACATTCTTTGGCTATATTGGTTTGGGAGGATATTTCTTGAGTACCTTGATGAAAAAAAGCTGCTGGGTGTATATATTCTTGGCGGATTTGCAGGTGCTGCCCTCTATATTTTATCATTCAACCTGTTCCCGGCTTTCTCTCAGATAGTCCCGGTATCCCGTGCCCTGGGGGCATCGGCAGCGGTGCTGGCAGTAGTTATCTCCATATCAGTATATGTGCCAAACTATACCATCCATCTTATGTTTATCGGACCGGTCAGATTGAAATACATAGCAGCGTTTATGATTATACTTGATGTAATCAGCATTGCGGGAAATAACCCCGGGGGTCACATTGCACATCTTGGCGGGGCACTATTTGGCTGGTTCTTTATAAGGCAGTACAGAACGGGAAAAGATATAACCAAAGGAATAAACATTTTTGTCAACAGAGTTTCCTCATGGTTTAAATCTGGCCGAAAACTGAAAGTTGAATACAAAAAAACCACATCCGACTATGACTACAACAAGCAGAAATCTGCCAGGCAAGAGGTTATAAATGATATTCTCGACAAAATTTCCAAATCCGGCTATGACAGCCTTTCCAGAGAAGAGAAAGAAATTCTGTTCAGGGTCAGCAACAAGCCGGGGAGAGACACCTGATTTACCGTCCCCCTGTCTTGCAAAATGTCTCTTTTATCAACTGGTATAGAAAATTAACTATGGAAGCGATGCAATTACCAGAAAATTGTATCTTTAATCAAAGAGAGTGCAGCAAAATATATACAAGAAAAAGGCCAGAGCTGGCAATAATAATACGGATGAGCTACCCACTGCTTAATAAAATTAAAAGACTTCTGCATAATACTATTATGATGATAAATGTATTCTTTATCATCACCCTCTTTCTTTCCTACCTTTCAGCACACACCAGTCCCCAGGATATGTGGATTCTTTCTTTTTTCGGACTGGCCTATCCCTTTATACTTATTGTCAATGCAGGCTTTGTCATATATTGGCTTTTTAAGCGAAAAAGCCTTTTCCTGTACTCTCTGATAACCATTTTATTAGGATGGAACCATCTTTCAAATACTATCCAAATAAGGTTCTCTCAAAAGCAACCGGCTAATCCTGAAAATACCTTTACCTTTTTATCCTACAACGTGAGACTTTTCAATCTCTATAATTGGATAGATGATCCTTCGGTAAAAGACGATATTTATACATTTCTTTTAAGTGAAGACCCGGATATTTTGTGTATACAGGAATATTTTTTAAACGTTGAAGACCCTTACAACAATTCAAGAAATTTCCATAGACTTCATAACCGGTACTCTCATATTGAATACTCAAGCTCGAACAATAGGAATTTTAATTTTGGAATTGCCACCTTCAGTAAATATCCGATTGTTAACAAGGGTAAAATAGAGTTTGTCAACTCCAGCAACATCAGTATTTATTCGGACATTCTTGTAAACAATGATACAATAAGAGTATTTAACAACCATCTTCAGTCGGTCCAGTTCACCCAGGAAAACTTGAATTTCCTTGACAGTCTTGGAAAACATAACAACCGCAGAAATATATCAGGTATAACAGATATAGGAGCCAGGCTCAAACTGGCTTTTATGAGGCGCTCCCGCCAGGTAGAGATAATTGTAAGCCATATCCGGGATTCACCCTATCCGGTTATTATAACCGGTGATTTCAATGACACTCCCGTATCCTACACTTACCGGAGGCTGCGAAGGCAAAACCTGAATGACGCCTTTGTCCGTTCCGGCAGCGGACTTGGTAACACCTATATTCCCGGTCGTCCATTTTTCCGGATAGATTATATTCTGCACAGCAAGAAACTGGAATCTTTCTATTTTGATTCTCCACGAATTGAACTCTCTGATCACTATCCCCTCAAATGTGAATTCTCATTTAAATGAACCGCTGATCTGTCAGGTCAACATTCCCTCCGGTAATTATTATCCCAACCCGGCGGCCATAAAAAAAACCGCGGTGCTCAAGTATTGCTGCAAGTGGAACAGCAGCAGAAGGTTCAATGATTATCTTCATTCTTTCCCAGATAAAACGCATCGCATTTATTATGCTATCCTCCCTTGCACAGAATATGTCATCAACATATTCCATAACTATACTGAATGTAAGGGGGGCCAAAGCAGTAAGAAGGCCATCAGCCACTGTACCAGGTTTTAGAGGGGGTTGCAACACGCCGGATTTAAAAGAACGGAAAGCATCATCAGCATTTTTTGGTTCAGCTGCGATTATTTTTGTTCCCTGCGAGAGATTTGTCACAGTAATGGCTGTTCCACTCAGCAAACCTCCCCCTCCTACCGGAACCACTACCACATCAAGATCTTTAATTTCCTCAAGAAGCTCTATAGCTGCAGTGGCCTGACCACAAATTACATCAAAATTGTTATAAGGATGAATAAATGCAGCCCCTGTTCTTTTCACCACGGCTTTTAGAGTGCTCTCCCGGGCTTCCAGGGTAGGAGTACAATAAACAATTTCCCCGCCGTAAGAGGACACAGCATCCTTCTTTACCCGGGGAGCTGTTTCAGGCATCACAATGAAAGCCGGAATCCCCCGGTTTTGGGCTGCCAGAGCAAGGGCCGCTGCATGATTACCAGAAGAGTGCGTTGCAACGCCTTTTTCAGCCTGAGGCTGTTCCAGGGACAAAACTGCATTGCTTGCACCACGGAATTTGAACGCTCCGGTCTTTTGAAAGTTTTCACATTTAAAAAAAATTTCACAACCCGATATTCTGTTAATTGCCGAACATGTAAAAACAGGAGTGTAATGAACCCGGGATTTAATCCTGGTATATGCTTCAAGCACATCTTTCCATTCAGGAATTTCCATATAACAAATTTTAATAAACTGCTCAGGGAATAAAATATCAAAAAACCATAGACCACAGCATCCGTAAGCATCCGGCCGACAGTACAGGCTATACTGAAAACCTTTAGATACTTGTAAAGCACCTTAAAACAGGCTTATAAACTTAACGAATCATTGTGCATTTATACTGCAAAAAGGCATAATTTTATACCACTAAAATAGTTGTAAATTTATAAATCAATTAATTATGTTCTACAGGCAGATCATATTCAGTTTGTTAAATCCCATGGAATGCCCCTGCTTTTCACCTGTTATTTTATGAGCATCAGATCATGGGCGGTTCCATGAGAATAAAATATGATTTTCAAACTCAATATCTTATATTTTGCATCAGAAATGTGTTTATGTTCAGTATTTCACTCCTGGATCCATAATGCTTATACTTTTAATTTTATGTGACCAGGCACCACGTCGATTAATATGATAAAGCTTTTGCTTACAGGATCAGCCGCTTTGTTCTCCTGCGATTTTTTCTATCCACTGTTCCTGGTTTTGATGACAAAAAAATCTTGTACATTTGCAGGGAAAGTGCCACAAAATATAAACATTTATATCTTATTAAACCTTAATTATACAAATGAGTTACAATCGGAAAGAAATTATCGAAAAGGCCTGGGAAGACCGGGAAATGTTATCAAAAACGGAAGTTATTGAAAGTATAGAATCAGTAATTGAGGAGCTGGACAAAGGAGTTCTGAGAGTTGCAGAACCCACGGATATCGGCTGGAAGGTAAACGACTGGATAAAGAAAGCGGTCATTTTATATTTTCCCACCAGGAAAATGGAGAGCATCGAAACCGGCCCTTTTGAATTTCATGATAAGATGAAATTAAAAAAAGGCTATTCAGAACTGGGCGTAAGGGTTGTCCCCCATGCAATTGCACGATATGGTGCATTCCTGGGCAAAGGTGTGATAATGATGCCTTCATATGTCAACATTGGTGCATGGGTAGATGAAAACACTATGGTTGATACTTGGGCGACAGTAGGATCTTGTGCACAGATAGGAAAAAATGTTCATCTCAGCGGAGGAGTTGGAATAGGCGGGGTGCTGGAACCGGTTCAGGCCGCTCCGGTCATTATTGAAGATAATTGTTTTATTGGTTCCCGCTGCATTGTTGTTGAAGGAGTAAGGCTTGAAAAGGAAGTAGTGCTTGGAGCGAATGTGGTACTCACCATGTCGACAAAAATAATAGATGTAACTGGTAATGAACCCAAGGAGTGCAGGGGAGTAGTTCCTTCCCGTTCTGTTGTAATTCCGGGCACATTACCCAAAAAATTTCCTGCCGGGGAATACCAGGTACCCTGCGCAATAATTATAGGCAGAAGGAAGCCTTCGACCGATATGAAAACATCATTGAACGATGCACTCAGGGAGTACAGTGTATCAGTCTGACAAAAAAGTAACTTTATGATAATAGGGTTTGATGCCAAGCGTGCTTTCAATAATACAAGCGGACTGGGCAATTATAGCCGCAACACAATAAGGTTGCTTGCTGAATATTATCCCCGTAACTCTTACCTCCTCTATACACCGCATATGAAAGGCTCACCTGGCTTTTCATCACCTTCGGGAAGCCGGATTAAACAACCTGGTTCTTATCTCGGGCAGCAATGCTCAACCTGCTGGAGGACATTTGTTCTTGGCCGGAGATTGGAAAAAGACGGGGTAGATTTGTATCACGGACTAAGTCATGATCTTCCCCTGGGTATGTCGGGCCCAGCGGTAAAAAAAGTCGTAACCATTCATGACATGATTGCCTATAAGCATCCTGAGCTGTTCACTTTTGCCAACAGGATTATTTACCGGAAAAAAATTGCTCACAGCTGCAGGGTTGCCGATAAGATAATTGCAATAAGCCGGCAAACAAAAGAGGATATTTTAGATTTCCTGGATATTGATCCCGGTAAGATCGAAATTGTCTATCAGACCTGTGATCCTGTTTTTTTTATCAAATCAGATGAAGAGCATAAAAAAAGAGTAATTGAAAAATACGGATTACCTTCAGAATTTATCTTGTCGGTAGGAACAATTGAACCAAGAAAAAACCTTTGTTCTGTTATACGGGCAATGCACAAAGGAAATATACAAAAGAGCCTTGTTGTTACGGGGAAAAAAACAAACTATTTTAATACAGTGTTAAAAACCCTGAAATCACTGGGAGTACAAAATGTTCACTTTCTGGAAGACGTTCCCGTGGAAGATCTTGCAGCCATATACCAGCTGGCAGAAGTTTTTGTGTACCCTTCCCTTTATGAGGGATTCGGGATACCCGTACTTGAAGCTTTGAGTTCAGGAACTCCCGTGATTACAAGCTCAGGAAGCTGTTTTGGTGAAACAGGAGGTCCCGACAGTCTTTACATTGACCCTCTTGATAATGAGCAGCTTGCCATTGCCATAACCAGGGTTCTGTCCGATTCCAATCTGCGCAAAAAAATGATTGACGGGGGCTTAAGACACGCAAAAAACTTTCAATCACAAAGAATAGCGGAAAACATGATGGCTGTATATGAATCAACCCTAAAAAATTGTTAATGTGCCGGATTAGATAATAAAGATCCGGTAGGCGGGTTGCAAAAATAACTAAAGATACAGGTCGAACAATCCCTCCGGCGCAGATATCTTAACTATTCGTAGCTTATGGTTGATTTCCCTTACGATATTTTCATGAAAGGGAACGAGGATTTCCCTGCCATCCAGATCAATTCGCATAACAGGATTGTCGGGTAATGTAATGATCTCCTGCAATATACCTGAGGGACCCAGTTTTTCATCAACTATGCTGAAACCTGCCAGATTATCATACCCCTCACTATCATTTTTACTTTCTTCATCTGCCGTTTGTTTCTCAATAAACAAACGGTGGTTGACGAAAAATAAAGCATCTTTAGAGCTGTTGATCTCATCAAGCTTAACCATTGCAGAATCATCTGACAAGAACCTAAAACTAAAAATAAAAAAGGGAACCGGTATTCCGTCTATCTCGACAAATACCGGTTCATCCTTTTGAAGTTCTTCCTCCTGAAAACAGGTAAGCTTAAGGATCATGTGACCCCCTATTCCGTGTGTTTTAAGGAATGTTCCCAGCAATTTAAAATCATCAGCATGGGAGGTTGCAACCACTAGCTATCTTTTTTGCTGTCATCTTTTTCAGAACCCTTTGCAGGAGCCTCCTGGGGAGTTTCCTTTGCAGGCTCTTCCTTGGGTGCTTCTTTTGCAGGAGCCTCCTGGGGAGTTTCCTTTGCAGGCTCTTCCTTAGGTGCTTCTTTTGCAGGAGCCTCCTGGGGAGTTTCCTTTGCAGGCTCTTCCTTAGGTGCGTCTTCTGCAGGAACTTCAGTGGCAGCTTCTTTTTCTGCACCAGCTTTGCTGGCTTCAGCTGCTTGCGCTGCAGCTAACTCGGAATTCCTCTTGGCAATTTCAGCGGCCCTGGCTTCGTTGA
>SLPB01000134.1 GCA_007132225.1 Bacteroidales bacterium
AAAACGGGCTGGCAGTCCATCAGGGGGATTAGCATAAAAATCAAATAAATAAATTCAGGTTGGCTTCTTCGGTGCGTTCCAGGTAAGTGGCCACGCCTCCGAATTCCACCCCGTCGATAAGTTCTTCCTTTTTTACTCCCATCACATCCATAGACATGGTGCAGGCAATAAACTCAACACCGTTTTCCTGAGCCTGCGCGATGAGTGATTCCAGTGAATCGATGTTTTTATTTTTCATGATATTGCGCATCATATTGCTACCCATTCCCATCATGTTGAGTTTGGAGAGTTTCAGCCCCTTGCTGTTTTTAGGCAGCATCCTGTCAAACATACTTGCCATAAAGTCCTTCTTTACTGCCGGCTTGTTTGTCTTTTTCAGGATGTTAAGGCCCCAGAACGTAAAAAACAGGGAGACTTTTTTGCCGGTAGATGCGGCACCGTTGGCAATGACAAAAGAGGCCAGGGCCTTGTCAAGGTCGTCGCTGAAAACCACCATGGTTTTGTTATCCGCCACTTTGCCCCCATGTACAGGTTTGTCGGAAGCTGAGCCTTTCTGCAGGCGTGCAGTGATCACCCCGCCAGACTGTGTCACTTCAAGGAGCTTGTTGCCGGTCATATTGGCCCAGGATTTAATATCCGACTCAAAAGCAGGGTCGGTAGCTTTCACTTCAATTACCTGGCCGGGCTGCGCTTCTGCAACTCTGTTTTTCACCTTGAGAATGGGGCCAGGGCATTGCAGTCCGCAGGCATCAATTTGCAGGGATGCCATCTGTCCGGCAACAGGATGTTTCTCCGCGGCTTTGCCCTGATAGATGTTGTCGTCCAGCCCCACATAGTCTTTCTCGTAAATATCTTCGTTGCTTTGTTTCTGGATGGCAAACTCCCAGGTTTTAATTCCGCCGCTGAGGTTTTCCACCTTGCTGAATCCATGCTGGCTTAGGACGCGGCATGCTACATACCCCCTGAGACCGACACTGCAAAATACAATCACCCGTTTGTCTCGGGGTACTTCATCCATGCGTTCTCTGAGTTCATCAACGGGGATATTCACTGCACTGTGAATGGTGCCCAGGGCAAACTCGTCGGCGGTACGAACATCCAGCAACAGTGTATCCTTGTAGCTTGTTTTTTCTATTTCCCGCCAGGAGCATGATTTTACCCTGCCGGTGATTATGTTTTCTGCAGCAAAACCTGCTATGTTTACCGGGTCTTTAGCTGAAGAGTAAGGGGGAGCATAAGCGTGTTCTATCTCCGTAAGATCGTAGATAGTTCCGCTGTTTTTAATGACAGTGGCCAGCAGGTCGATACGCTTGTCCACTCCGTCGTAACCCACAATTTGAGCTCCGTAGAGTTTTCCGGTTTCGGGGTGGAATACAATTTTTATACTCATGGGTATGGAACCCGGGTAATAACCTGCATGCGATCCGGAGTGGGTAATGGAAGAAGTATAGGGAGTATTGTTTGTGCGCAGTGTCCGGCCCGACACACCAGTGGAGGCCACGGTGATATCAAATACTTTGGCAATGGCAGTGTTGATGGAGCCCGGGTATTTTCGCCGGTTATTACCAACGATATTGTCGGCGCAGATGCGTCCCTGTTTATTGGCAGGTCCTGCCAGGTAGGTTATCTGGGGGATGCTGGTGACAGGGTTGGGATATTCAATGGCATCCCCTACGGCATAAATATCTGGATGAGAAGTTTGGAGGTACTCATTTACCTTCACACCACCGGTTTCTCCCAGTTGCAGTCCGCTATTTTTGGCCAGATGGCTGTCGGGACGAACACCAATAGAAAGTATTACCAGGTCACTTTGCAATACGCGCCCGCTTTGGAGATTTACAGCGATTCCTCCATTCTCTCTGTGGAAAGAGGAGACTCCGGTTTTCAGGAAAAATTCAACGTTTTTGGTTTTCAGGTGCTGGTGCACCAGTGAAGCCATGCTGTAATCCAGCGGGGTCATCACCTGTTCGGCCATTTCCACGATGGAAACAAATATACCCAGTTGATGAAGGTTCTCGGCCATTTCCAGACCGATAAACCCTGCACCCACCACGATAGCTCTTTTGATTTTATGCTCTTCAATATAGATTTTGATGCGGTCGGTGTCGGCCACGTTGCGAAGTGTGAAAATTCCTTCGGTGTCAATACCCGGCATATTGGGGCGCACGGGTTCTGCTCCCGGAGAAAGCACCAGCCTGTCATAAGATTCTTCGTATTCTTCTCCGGTAGTCAACTTTCTAATGCTGACGGTTCTATGCTCAGGACTGATGGAAACCACCTCCTGAAGAACCCTTACATCGATATTGAAGCGCCGGGAAAACGCTTTAGGGGTTTGAACAAAAAGGCTTTCGCGTTCTGCTATGGTACCGCCAATATAGTATGGCAGTCCGCAATTGGCGTAGCTGATGTGCTCACCTCTTTCCACCATGATGATATTGGCATTTTCATCGTTCCTTCTTAGTCGTGCTGCAGTAGTGGCTCCTCCTGCCACACCGCCTATAATAAGTATCTTCATATGATGATAAATAATTGTTGGTTTCTTTAGTCCTCGCCGGCTTTTTTACCTTGTAGAAGGATGCCCGGGATGTTGGGTACGGATATTATATTACTTACAAAATGTAAGTAATATAATATGTAAATATATAAATTTAAAAGAAGGTTCCCAAAAGATTGTGAATTGACTGGAATAATCTCAAACGCATCATATACACCCAGATTCTTGCAACCATCGGACTAACCATGCAGACCAGGCGTATTGAAATTATCTTCCCCGGTGCCGGACCATTTAAACAATAAACGGTACCATTCTGTTCGCGTACTCCTGTATAACATGTGAGAGTTATCTGTTTTTTTGGAGTCGGTTATATCATGACCACTCTATTGTAACTCGTTCAATATGAACTCAATACCCGATACTACCGGTGGGAGAGATCCCTCATGCCACACGAAATCAAGATCCAGATTATCAATCACCTGAACCTCTTTGACTTCAATGCTGTAAATCCGCCTTGATCCTCCGGTCAGCTCCACAATATCCAAATCATCAATAACTTGCTTTCCCTGAACCATCAGTCCAAAAACACGTTCACCGGCACCGATATCTTCTGGCTCGGAGAAATACACCGTCACATCATAACTGTGATTTGCAGAATTTTCCGGTGAGTTGAGTTTCATACTGACATGTTCAATCCCTTTGATACCATAGGAAGCCACCCAGGCATGTCCGTCATCGGAGTTTTCAATCCATGTTGCATGATTACGAAACAGTGTCCTCTCCCCATTGGTTTTAATTTCTACGGGTATCTCGGGCGCCGGCCCCACCAGTGCAGGATATTCGATCCAAAGCACATTTCTCTCCACGTCAAGCCGGTTGCCCGGAGCAGCAAAGTTGATCCCGACCCGCTTTATAGCACCGGGCTGCGGAGTGGAAAGACTGCTGTAGGTCCACATCTCGGACTCAGGCATATGTACCAGTCCCATAGAAGTCTGGTTTTGATAGCTGCAAGCACAGGATCGGGTATATTCCGGAGCATTGAGCATGCCATCGGCGACCACCAGGTTATTGGTGCATCCGGGCCTGAATCCGGTCAGATTACCTGTCATAGCGCCACCGGATAGATCAGTAAATCCGCCTGCTCCTGAACGAAACGTAACCAGATGTTCACTGTAATTTTGTGTGCCACAACGGAGACCACCAAGCCAGTACCATTTTTCTGATTCCCCGGTAACGGGATGTTTATGCTCGAGCGGCTGACCTGTAAACATATCCAGGGCGCCCTCACCATCACTTAGAATAATCTGCTCCAGGCTCGCATGAAGACCCAATGGAGCACGACGCTGCGGGTATGATTGTTCCCAGAGCATTTCACCTGTTCGACCCTGGAGTACAATGAGGCGATTTCTTGGTTCATCCGGGAGGGCACGGCGACGACCAAGATGCCCTGATTGCACCAGAATGTCATGAGGCCCGGAGTAAGCGAGTGCTGTGCCGAAAACCTCATCAGTAAAGGACCAAAGAACTTTGCCGGAACGGATATCAAGAGCCCGTATCCCGGGTTCAATATCCGGTTCAATGCCGCGACGGTTCAACATCTCCTGGATCTCCTTCGAAAGATGGTCGATGACAAAAACTTTTCCGTTTCCTGCCACAATAGCATTATGCCGAAACCCGTAGCGTGCCTGGTGAACCCATTGAACTTCGCCTGTGTACCGGTCCATTACAACGATGAACTCACTGGAAGTCGCATTCCAGTTACTTTCTCGTCCGGGCTGACGGTCATCGAACATATGGGGATAAGCGGCGGCAATCAGCAGGTCATCAACATAACGAATATGTCCCCATCTGATCTGTTCACCTTCCTGAAGTTGTGCTCCATAGGATTTGGTCATCTCCCGGGTAAAGGGATCACGACCATGCTGCTTAAGCTCCTCCCATTCGGGCATTTCGAAGCTACTTAGCTTCTCACCTGTGGCAAGGTCCAGATGAAGACATTTTTCATCATAAATTACATAAACACCATCAGTAGCAGAAGTATAAGGGCTGCCGATAAAATTAGCCCCCGGCTGATTGGGATAGTAAGGCGTTTCTTCAAAATTGGCCTCCTCTTCACTGGTAAATCTCTCACCGACCCTGATCAGTTTTTTCGCCCACAACTCGATCCCGGTATATACACAACGAGCCGAAACATGGTGGGGACCCAAAATTATAAGGCGGCCATCCACCACCTGTGGAATCGGCCCGTTCATATGGCGTGGCAGGGCCTTGTGATTGGGTTCGCCACCGAACCAGGCAATGCCCAGCGGTGCCCTGACGCGTTTGTCGGGGGAAAAAGCCGTATTGCCGGCATCGGCATACTGATGGGTCCAGGAAGCCGAGCCGGGAAGAGCACCGGGACGCGTTAACAAGGCATAATCGGTGCCATGGGTCAGTTCGGCTTTCTCCAGGCCGGCACGGTCAACCTCTAAGGCAAAACGGTCTTGCGCATCCTTGTCAAGGGCAAGGTAAGCCTTTCCTCCATAAGGACGAAGCGGATGGAACAGCGCCTCGGCAAAGTCCGCTCCCCTGCCAATACCAGCCGCCTCCGGATCTTCCGATACAATCAGGCTCGCTATATAGGGCGGCAGACGGTAACTGGTAACATCGCCCTGCTGCACGGCTACCCGATGGCCATAAATTCCGGCATTCTTGTAGCGATTACGAAACTCAGCGACTTTCTCCGGGTCGGGATCAAATGCCGTGATATGCAATTCCGACTGCTGCAACAACTCATCAAGTAAACGGCCCGAACCGATACCGTACATCAAACCATAACCGCCCCTGGGATCCAGTTCTTCCAGCAATCCCCGAGCCTTGCGGGCCCAATCCCCACCTTCAGTTTCGAGCGTGCGGGGCAGATACTCATGTACAATGGTTTCGCGCTCGCCTGAACCAAAACAGTATATACGTCCTTCTTCTGTCGTAACAAACAGGCGGCCATGAGCGGCGATCATGCTGAAAACCTCGCCGTCAACCGTTTTAGTCCATGCCAGTTCCGCCGGCCGGTCTGCTTCCGGTTCCGGTACGTTCACGGCATAAATACGGCCGTTTTCACCACTTCCATAAAGTGTTGGCCCCGCCTTGAGATGAAGACGCTGCAGTCCTTCAATCTTACCGGATGACCAAAGTTCCCGGAGTTCATAATAGTTGCTGAGTGCCCTTCGGCTAAGCCGGTCACTGACTCCGGGAGCCCGCCCCGAGGCATCCGGCATTCCTTCAATCAATGCACGGCCGTAGCGATCAACCAGTGGTTCGGGCGGGTCTTCGCCTGTGAGTTCCAGTTCCGTGGCATATGCCATAATGCGTTCCCGGGCCGGATCCACTCCTATCAGGGCTTCTTCCGTGGTCAGATCAACATCGACCGTATTGAACTGGGCTCCGTCGACAGTGGTATACATATGGGTAGCCCGGTAATCCCGGACATTGAAAAACCAGTCACCACGGGAAAAGACACTATGACCACCAGCACCCTTGGTTGTGGTATGCGTGGCCACATTAAAAAACTGGAGGTCGCCTGTATGACGATTGAACACGGCTGGTGCGGTGCGCCCGCCGGGCACAATCAGCTGGTCACCCTGCACGGTAAACTGTCCCTGGGGCACAACCCCGCCAAAAGAATAATACCGCTTGGAATCAACGATCAAATCACTTTGGCTGCCGGAATTGACCCATTGAACTTCAGCTGTCACTGCATCAATGGCATAGATGTAAATCCCTTCGTGCGGCCAAAGGCCGGCGGCAAAGTAAAGGGTGCCATCCTTGATGACCGGTCCGCCACGTGCGGGCCACATGCTGATAATTCTTTCGTTGCCCAAAACAAGCCGGTTGTTTGGAGCGGCCTGGAATTTCCAGATTTTCTCCCCGCTTCTGCTGTCCAAGCAGTATAAGTGACCGTCATCGGAAACAAAATACAACTTCCCTTCGTGATACAGGGGAGCAAGCCTAACCGGTCCGTCTGCATGATAGCGCCACAACTCTTCTCCTGTTTTGACTGAATAGGCGCTTACCTTGTCGGCTACCATCGACGATACGAACAACATGCCGCCGGCCGCCACCGGCGCGTAGGATTTATCGAAGGCCAGCTTTTCATAATCATCCATTTGCCATGGCCAGGCCCTTTGCGGAGCTTGCATCTCCCTTACCCAGTGAAGGTGCAGCTCACTGGAAAGGCCATAAGTCGAGGAGGCGCTCCGGTTCTGATCATAACGCCACATCGGCCAGTCTCCATCATTTGAAACCGGGGTGAAAATAATAAATAAAACCAGAGCCATCGCAGCAATGACTGCCAATAATATCAGTACAATTGAATTCTTTTTCATGTGTTTTAATTTTTCTTGCAAGCGGTCATATGTTGGCCCCATGATTTAATCAAGGACTTGTATATCTATACCTTGCCATGAATGCTTCATCTTTGATGTATACCCACATATAAAATTCATTCTCAAATTTAACTCTGCAAGTAGTTGATTTACTGGTCGGGGTGAGAAGACTCGAACTTCCGACCTCGTCGTCCCGAACGACGCGCGCTGCCAACTGCGCCACACCCCGTTTTAATATCATTCAGGTGTTGTTCCCGCAAGCTGAGACTGATTTTACCAAAAAACTGCACTTCCCGGGATCCAAAGATATTTGTAAATTTAAAAAATAAAGCTCAATTACCTTCAATTACCACGAGGGAATTTACTCAGGAATACCGGCTGAACTCAACAGGGAATGACTCCCTGGTTATCTGCCTGAGCTAAACCTCCGCTGTCTCAATACCTCATACAGTACTACGGAAGTTGCCACAGAAACATTCATAGAGTCAACCTTGCCGAACATAGGGATAATTATATTGGCATCAGAGCTCTCTTCCCACAGGGATGATACACCCGATGCTTCGGCACCGGCAACAATAGCTGAAGGACCCTGATAGTCGACCAGGTAGTATGGCCTGGAGGCAGACAGGGCGGTGGTAAAGATTTTTATTTGCATGTTTTTCATCCAGTTAACAGCCTCTTTCGAGGAACAACAAACAACCTGTGTGGTAAAAAGTGTTCCAAGGCTTGATCTGACCACATTGGGATTGAATATATCGGTAACGCCATCGCATACAAGTACTGCGTCAACACCGGCAGCATCGGCTGTACGAAGCATTGCACCAAGATTTCCCGGTTTTTCAACAGATTCAGCAACAAGTATCAAAGGGGTGCTGCTTAACTTGATATCCGCAAGGGCAGGGTTTCTTTGGAGAGCAACAGCCAGTAGTCCGTCTGACTTTTCACGGTATGCAAGTTTTCTGAAAACTTCCCTGCTCGTTTCAATGATTTGGGTCTGCCCGGCAAGGGTGTCAATAACTTTCCTGACAAAGGAATATTCAGCATCGACATCATTGCTTTTGGCACCCTTGTCATTCAGGGGAAGATCATCTTTTTTGTTTTTAGGGTAGGCGACATCACTCTTTTTATAAATTTGTGGACAAATAAATAGTGTTTGGAACCGGTAGCCTGCAAGCATCGCAAGATTTATCTCCCTGTATCCCTCGATCAGAAAAAGCTTTTCCTTCTTTCTCACAGAGGATTTCTGCAAAGAAACAGCAAATTTGATTTTTTGGTTTTGCAGGCTATTGATCCTGTCGCTCATGTTTCACACTAAATGACAATCAAGATACCCGGGTAAGTTCCATTCCGGATATTCGTTATTATAACAAATCCTTTTTTATTTAACAAAAAGGTCAGGAATCAAGTTTAAGAACTGCCAGGAAAGCCTGCTGTGGCACTTCCACATTGCCTACCTGCCTCATTCGTTTCTTTCCCTTTTTCTGTTTTTCAAGCAACTTCCTTTTTCGGGTAATATCTCCACCATAACACTTTGATGTTACATCTTTGCGGAGTGCCTTCACTGTTTCACGGGAAATTATTTTTGCGCCGATGGCAGCCTGAATAGCAATATCAAACTGTTGCCTTGGAATAAGTTCTTTGAGCTTGCTGCACATCTTTTTACCAAACTCATAGGCATTGTCTTTGTGTGAAAGGCTGGAAAGTGCATCAACCGATTCTCCGTTCAGGAGAATATCAAGTCTCACCAGGCTTGAGGGTTTGTAGCCGGAGATATAATAATCAAATGAAGCATATCCCTTGGAGATGCTTTTCAGCTTATCATAAAAGTCGAATACTATCTCCCCCAGGGGCATATCAAATGTCAGTTCTACCCTGTCACTTGTAAGATAATGCTGATTCTTCAAGATACCTCGTTTACCAATGCAAAGGTTCATAACCGGTCCGACATATTCAGATTTGGATATTATCTGCGCACTAATATAGGGCTCTTCAATATGGTCAAGCAGATTCGGACCCGGCATATCAAATGGATTATGCACTTCAATAACCTCCCCCTTTTTGGTATAAGCCTTATAAGAAACGTTGGGCACTGTAGATATAACCCCCATATCAAATTCCCGGTCCAGTCGCTCCTGGACTATCTCCATATGAAGCAACCCAAGGAACCCGCACCGGAAACCAAAACCCAGGGCAATTGATGATTCCGGTTCGAAAGTAAGGGAAGCATCATTGAGCTGCAGTTTTTCGATCGAAGATCTCAATTCCTCATAATCATCAGGATCTATAGGATAGATGCCTGCAAACACCATGGGCTTGACATTTTCAAAGCCTGAAATAGCTTTTTTACAAGGCCTTTCAACATGAGTAATGGTATCACCCACCTTTACTTCTTTTGAAGTTTTTATTCCGGAAATAATATATCCCACGTCCCCGGCACTTAATGTCTCCCTTGGTTGCTGGGTTAGCTTAAGCACGCCAACTTCATCAGCCTGGTATTCTTTTCCGGTGGCTACAAACTTTACCCATTCATTGGTCTTTATAGTACCATTAATAACACGTATAAGGGCAATTATTCCCCGGAAAGGATTAAACACCGAATCAAAAATAAGAGCCTGGAGAGGTGCATCCGGATCTCCTACAGGCGCAGGTATGCGTTCAATGATGCTTTCCAGGATTTTATCAATGCCTATACCAGTCTTTCCGCTCGCTTCTATAATGTCTTCAATATCACATCCCAGAAGGTCAATTATCTGGTCCATAACCTCATCCGGCTTGGCAGCATCCAGATCCATCTTATTCAATACCGGAATTATCTCAAGCTCATGCTCAAGGGCAAGATAAAGATTAGATATAGTCTGGGCCTGGATTCCTTGTGTAGCATCCACTATAAGCAAAGCGCCTTCGCAGGATGCAATGGACCGGGATACCTCATAGGAAAAATCAACATGTCCCGGTGTATCAATAAGGTTAAGTTTATATTTAACTTCATTCCGGACATATTCCATCTGGATGGCATGTGACTTAATGGTAATCCCTCTTTCACGCTCCAGGTCCATGCTGTCAAGTACCTGCTCCCGTGCATCACGTGAAGATACGGTATGTGTCCTCTCCAGCAGCCTGTCGGCCAGAGTGCTTTTGCCGTGATCTATATGAGCTATGATACAGAAATTCCTAGTATTTTGCACTGACTGAAATGTTAATTGAATTTAGAGGCCTCGTTTTTTAATTCTAATTCACAAAGATACTTTTTTACTTCGATTTTTGAAGTAAAAAGGCTCCAGGCAAAATCAGTATTTCTTCAACAAGCCAGCACAAAGTTTTTGCAATTTTTCTTTAAGCCTTATTTTATCAATTTTTTCTTTGGGAGACTTCAATACAGGATTAACTATACCCCTGCAATGACAGAATACTTATTCGTGTATCTCCAGGCTGCTTACAATAGCTTCAACCTGGCGCATTAAGTTACGTTTCTTCTCATTGGGCTCAAAAACAAATCCTTCAACAGTGACCACCCTGTTTCTTTCCTCGTCAAGCGTGGTATGGCTAACAAACGGACCTCCCATAAAGTCATTCTGTACTTTCCACAATCCCCTGAGCCTGGCATAATACTGTCCCTCCTGCATATATTCATCAAAAAGCGGGAACAATTCCATTTCAGTGGTCATATATGAATTCTGGGAAGGCCCGGCCACATATTTCCTGAGAAACTGGTTTCTCTTATTTACCAGGAATTCAGGAGTGAATGTATCTGGATCCCTATAATCGTACTGATATACAAAAACCCCTTGTATCCGTTCCTGTGTAGGGGGATTAAATACTACCCATGCAAAATCTGTGGTATCGACAGCCATAACATATCCCGGTGGGAAAGTAAGTGATAAATCAAAACTTTTATTTAATTCTTCCCTTAAAGAATGTTTCTCATACTGTTTGTTGTACTGCTTAATACGGTTTTTCTCGGCATCTTCCAGCTCACCCAGAATTCGTTCCCTGTTACTGTTTACAAACGAATGCAGGGACTCGGTGCTCGGGGAGTTGATCTCCAGGAGAATTTGAGGCCTGGACCACACATTAGTCCGCACATACATTCTGGTATCCTGATAATTTTCTGAAACATTAACAACAACAATATTGCGATGTGTCTTGAAGATATTTGAAAAAGCATTGTGATTAATTCTTACTACATCAAACATACGCTCCATTTGCGGTAATGCCGGATATTCAGAGATTAAAACCTCCCCCAGGGCCCTGCCTCCATCTGACTCCCATACCGGATTATTTATTACAACAACCACCTCACCTGCCCGGCCGGTAACATTTGATAAAACAGGACTTCTTTCACCGCTGCAGGAAACCAGCAAAGCTGCTCCTGCTATAAATATCAGGATGATAAGTCTTTTAAATGTTCTATTAAATTTCATTATATTTCTATTTAAATTCATTATATTTCTACTATTATCATTTAAGTAATCTCTGTTTTAATAACGGAGAAATATAACTGGTATTACAAATCTGGCTAAAATGCTGTATTATATATTAATCCGATATGTAACCATATTGCATAATCATTGGAATCAGATGCACATGCGGATAATTGTTAATCCAGGCCTTACGATAAATCCCGGGATTCTTTAAAATTGCATCGGTCAATTGCCGGGTTGTTAAATTGCAGAAAAATCCATAATACTGCATACAATCATCAACCACCCCGCTCTGAGCGGGGAGTTAATTAAGGAAGCCCGTGCATAATTATGGAATCTATTACTATTTAATCAGTGTTTTAATTAAAAAACTACCGTTTAAATCAGGGTAAGAAATTATCGGACAGTATTAATGATAAAAAGGTGAGGCATCAGGAATATCCTGATCTCGTGGAGCATCAAGAGGATCATTTGTTTTTTGAATCCTCAATCGGGGGTTGATTATCCTCATTATCCTCCTGATCTTCAGTTGTCTCTTTAGTTGCCTTTTTAAATTCCTTGATGCCCTCTCCAAGACCTTTCATGAGATCAGGAATCTTTTTACCTCCAAAAAGCAGAAGAATAATAATAGCAATCAGTACTATCTGCCATGGTCCAACCATAGCACCTAAAACAAATAGATTGGTCATATCTTTTTAATTAATTAATGTGAACAAATGTAATAATAAATTAACGAATTCAAGAGTATTTATATTATAAATAAACCTTATTGAAATAATCTCACAATATCATTTGCATTGGCGTAGATTATGAGTGATAAAAGTAAAAACATACCTATGAGCTGCGCATACTCCAGGAACTTTTCACTGGGTTTTCTGCCGGATACCATCTCATAAAACAGGAACATAACGTGTCCGCCATCAAGCGCAGGAATAGGCAGTACGTTCATAATGGCCAGCACAATCGACAAAAATGCTGTCATACTCCAGAATGCCTGCCAGTCCCATGCCCCCGGAAATATACTTCCAATAGTGATAAATCCCCCCAGTGACTTGTATGCACCGGTTTGTGGGGAGAATATCATTCTAAGCTGCTTAAGGTAACTGCTGAAAGTGTCCATGCCCCTGGTTATTCCTGCAGGGATTGCTTCCAGAAAAGAGTACTCAATTGATTTAAGTTCAAAAAACTTATCTATCTCACCCACAGGTCTGACTCCAAGTAAACCTTCCTCCGGAACATTTACAGGAATATCCATTGTGCGACCATCTCTTTCAACGGTAACAATTACTTCCTGGCTTCTGTAATTTTGAATCTCTTCACGGAATTCAAGAAAATATGGTATATCTTTATTATTAATCCCGGTTATTCTGTCCCCCTCCTTAATGCCTGCTTCCTTCGCTTGTGAATTGTTAGAGAAGCCACTTACAATAAAAGGAAATCTTATATCAATCAAAGGTTTACCTGCAAGCACCTCGGGTATTACTTCTTCCGGAATGGTTATATCCACATGCCTCCCGTTTCTTTTAACCTTGACGGTCTCCACTTTATCAAGAATAATTGTGGGAACGATCTGGTAAAATTCTTCCGGCTTTTTGTTATTAAGGGCAACAATATGATCACCATGCTGAAATCCTATTTCTCGTCCAAGTGAATCGGCGTGAATTCCATAAGTTAGATTTTCTGTTGGAAGATATCTATCGCCCCAGGCATATAGCATTGAGGAGTAGATTACGAGTGCAAGTACAAAATTTACCATCACCCCTCCCAACATAATAATTAATCTTTGCCAGGCCGGCTTAGACCGAAACTCATGAGGCTGAGGCTCCCTGCTCATTTGCTCTTTGTCCATTGATTCGTCAATCATTCCGGAGATCTTTACATATCCCCCAAGCGGAAGCCATCCCAGGCCAAATTCAGTTTCTCCTCTTTTCACCTTAAACAAAGTAAACCATGGATTAAAAAAAAGATAAAATTTTTCAACCCTGGTATGAAAAAGACGGGCGAATAAAAAATGACCCAATTCATGCAAAATTATAAGTATTGAGAGGCTGAGAAAAAATTGTGCCGCTTTTATCAGTATTTCCATATTAAATAAATTTTCTAATTCAAGTGTATTTAAATCTAATTCAAGTGTGTATGACAATTAATAAATCAGGTTGGCAAAAGACTTTCAGCATATGCTCTGGCCTCCCTGTCTGCGTCCCTGTAATCAAAAATATCCATGGACTTGACAAATCGTATCTTCTCCATTGTCTTTTGAATAACCGACGAAATATCGTAAAACCCTATCCTGTCTTTTAAAAAAGCTTCAACCGCGATTTCATTGGAAGCATTCATTATACAAGGCATAGTACCTCCGGTCTTCATGGCCTCGTAGGCAAGAAGCAGATTTGGAAAACTATCAAGATCAGGCAATTCAAAATTAAATTCAGGATAATCTGTAAATCTGAAACGGGGGAAATCAGATTTTATTCTTTCCGGATATGAAAAGGCATAAAGAATAGGCAGCTTCATATCAGGAAGTCCCATTTGTGCTTTGACAGATCCATCTGTAAACTGGACCAGTGAATGAATTATAGATTGCGGGTGTATAACAACTTCTATCTGGGAGGGATGCAAATTAAACATCCATCGGGCCTCAATAGCTTCCAGCCCCTTATTCATAAGTGTGGCAGAATCAATGGTAATCTTGGCCCCCATAGTCCAGTTTGGATGACGCAATGCCTCCTTCTTTGTTACATGCTCAAGATACTGCCGTTTTTTTCCCCTAAATGGCCCTCCGGAAGCGGTAAGATAAATCTTCTCAACTGCATCAGGCTCTCCGACCAAACACTGGAAAATAGCAGAATGTTCAGAATCTACAGGAATAATCCGAACATTTGTCTCACTGGCCATCCTTGCAATAATTTCCCCTGCAACAACCAGCGTTTCCTTATTTGCCAGAGCAATTGTCTTACCTGCATTAATTGCACTTATAGTTGGCATAAGACCGGAATAACCAACCATTGCGGCCAGCACAATATCTATTGTATCCATAGTGACAATCTGCTCGACTGCCTCATGCCCGGCATATACCTTTACAGGATAACTCTTTAAGGCGTCAGCCAAAACCCCAAACTTTTCCTTATTGGCAATAACTACTGCGTTAGGCCGGAAAATTTTCGCCTGTTCTGTCAGAAGCTGAACATTATTATGGGCAGTTAATACCTCCACCTCAAATATGTCAGAAAATTTACTTATTACCTCCAGTGATTGTGTGCCTATTGATCCTGTTGAACCCAGAATAGCTATTCGTTTTTTCATAATTATCAAAAAATCAACTGCTTTTATAAAACATAACTCCAACAACAAAATATGTAAGGAAAAGCAGCTTACTTTGGCAGTATACCATCCCGATTAAAATAGAATGAAATTTTCCGGATTCAGGGGAATCCCATTCTGCCATAATTCAAAATGCAGATGGGGCCCGGTTGTTAATTCACCGGAATTACCCACTATTGCAATAGCGTCTCCTGCATTTACAAAATCCCCAACACTTTTAAGTAATTCAGCATTGTGCTTATATAAGGACAGGAAATTATTATCGTGCTGAATCTGTATAACATAGCCCGTTTCAATTGTCCAGTTGGCAAAAGTTATGTTGCCCTCTTTTATTGCAAGAACAGGCTGGTCAACATCAGTTACCAGGTCAACCCCATAATGGTTTTGCCCAGGATTAAACCTATTAATAATCAGACCGGTGGTGGGAGCCAGGAAATGGGTCGTGGAGGAAAATCCGGTCATAATTCCCTCCCGGGAATGAATTAAGTCAAACTGATTGCCTCCTTCAATCTGTGCTCTTAAAACTGAATCATGGTCTGACCGGGTGAATTGAATATCTTCAATTCGTATAGTGGTATCGGTTGCATATTCATAAGTTCTCGGTTCCCGTCCTGAAATTATATCGCGTATGTTCTCAAGGAACTGCTCCCTTATCCTTAATTCATTTTCCAGGGAGTCAAGTAAAATGGCATTCATTATCAATTCGCGACGCATGGTGCCGTCAGGATAACCCGGAATATATTCACGAATCGGAGTAAAAACAATTATTACCGTAACCATGACAATAATAAAAACTGCAGTTGCCACTAAAACCGACAGAACATTCATTTTGGTAGTCCGGACAGATACCACCTCTTCATATGAGTGATCTTTGAAAATGGTAAACCGGTACTTATGCTTTAACTTTTTTAAAAAGCTATCTTGATTATTTTTTTCAGCCATTTATTCTATCAAAATTTAATACGCATCCAAAGATAATAGTTGACAATTTGACAGGTCTGTAAAGATAATAAGATTAATTGCAACCCTTTCCTCTTCTTTATTTAAAGTTCCCCCGTTATACAGTTGCCGGTTACCGTAAAACCTGAAGCAATAAAACAATTTATTTAAAGCCAGATTTTATTACAACGCATTTTGAAATTTTCATTTATTTAATCATGCAAAAGTAATCATTATTACCGATTTAACCATTACCGTATAACAATTTCCAGGTATAATCAATTAGAGAGATGATTATCAATAATAGAGTAAAACCGGCTTTTGTAAATCTTTTTTATAATATATTTATATTAATTTTTTTATATTTTTTTTAACTTAATTAACATCTTTGTCTGAATAGGCAGGGTCACTGATATTACACAACACCAGTTCACCATATCCTTAAATCTACAGTAAGCATCGAAGCAATTTTCGGTTTTTCCGATAATAATAGTCTGCGTCGGTTGTATATGTTTTGCAAATATTATAATTAAAATAATTGCAAAACATTTTGTTCTTCCCGGAACTTACGTTATTTTTGCATTTATATTGCGGGGTGGAGCAGTGGCAGCTCGTTGGGCTCATAACCCAAAGGTCGCAGGTTCGAGTCCTGTCCCCGCTACAAGAAAAGCCTGCCTATCATCTGATAGGCAGGCTTTTAACTTTATGATTATTTAAACAATAAATTCCTGGCAAGTCCGCTTTGCTACTGACGGCCATCAGACCTTTAATTCCTGCCTTATCTTACTTGCAATCTCAGCTAATTCATCGTCGCTTAACTGAAGTTTTGGACGGGCAAAATTAATATCCTCAATATTGTTAATGGGTATAAGATGAATGTGGGCATGAGGAACTTCCAGCCCAAGTACCGCTATGCCTATGCGCTTGCAGGGCACAACTTTTTCTATGGCTTTTGCAACACGCTTGGAGAACACATGTATGCCGGCCAGCATCTCATCATCTAGGTCATATATGTAATCAGTCTCCTGCCTGGGTATTACAAGGGTATGGCCCTTTGCCAGGGGGTTAATATCCAAAAAGGCATAAAAATTCTCATCCCCGGCAATGGCATGGGAAGGTATTTCCCCGCTTAAAATTTTACTAAAAAGTGTTGCCATAATAGAAAATTAATTTTATCTGGAAATAAGAATTATCTCAAGCGTAATTACCCCCGAGGGGACTTTAATCTGAACTTCATCACCTACTTTTTTCCCAAGAAGGCCTTGAGCAATCGGTGTATTTACAGATATCTTTCCTGCCTTTATATCGGCTTCGGATTCAGAAACAATGAAGTACTCCATTACAGCATTGGTAGCTTTATTTCTGATCTTGACCTTATTCAAAATCTGAACCCTGCTTATATCAATCATCGATTCATCCAGGATACGTGAATTTGCCAATGAACCCTCCAGTCTCGAAATTTTCATCTCAAGCATCGCCTGCGCCTCTTTGGCGGCCTCATATTCTGCGTTTTCAGAAAGGTCTCCTTTATCCCTGGCTTCGGCAATCTGCCTGGAAATAGCAGGACGCTCGACACTTTTCAGGTGTTCAAGTTCAGTTTTTAACCTCTGTAAACCTTCTTCCGTTAAATAAGAAACTTTACTCATGATCAATCTGCATTTTAATTAAAGTCTTCCCCTAAAATAAAAAGAATTCCGGCTACCCGGAACTCTTTCCTGGGCAAAGATAAAAAATTAATACTTAATGTATATAAGATGAACATTATCAAAAACATTCAAAATAAAATCTTGCATTGCTTTTAACAAATCTATGAATTCGACTAATAAAATAATTAAGGGGGTTATTTCATATCCGGATAACTAAAAATGAATTCCTAAAAAACTCGCCTATTTAATATCTCAGAATAAATGACTGCTTTTTTAAGGTCAAAGGGAATACCTCCTTCAGGGTCCACCATGCCAATTCCATATGCATCGGTCTTTACCTGGCCTTCAAATTGTGCAATAGGATTATTCTCTTTGGCCTCTTTCATTATTGCATCCGTATCAATCAGCATTTCCCGGGCTTCAGTATCGCTCATCCAGGGAGATTCCTGTTTGGAATCATAAGTTTTATGACTTGTAACCGTGGCTGGCTGGGATTCTGTCCTGTATTCCTTTTCTAACTCTTCGTCCTCTTTAAACAATTCCGAAAAAGGATCTCCGGTCTGAGATGATTCTTCACTTCCAGGCTCAACCGGTTTTTTCTTTCGAAGACTCAAAACCAGAATAACGACAGTAATTAAAAGATATATAAAGCTTTCCAAAAATCCATCCATGTTAACAAATTTTTATCAAAACCACCATTTATAAAAAGGTCCGTTTCTTGATTATTTCCCACCACCTCTTATAAAAAGGCCCGTTTCTTGATTCCCTGAACCATCTTTTATAAAAAGGCCCTCTTCTTTCCCGGTACTGTCTCTGCCGTTCTCTTTCATTTTGCTTCATGCGCTCCTGTACTTCCGGAGATTGGCGGCTGATATGCTCCTTAATTAACTGCTCCCTTTCCTTCTCAAAATTTTTCCTGTCTCTTCTTTCCTGTTGCTTTTTCTTCTTTTCTGCCTGCCGCACCTCCCTTGAGGCACTTTGGGCAAATAATGACTCTGGGACAGAAAAAAACGATCCGGAAAGAACAATGATAAAAACGAGTGTCTTTAAGAGCATTGGGTCTGATTTTAAAAATAACCTGCAACAAAATTAATTGTAATATCGTTTAGATAAACAAAACTCCGTGCAGGTTTTTAAAAATCCCGGTATATTTTAAAGCTAATGATAATAAACAATTCAAAGTTAAAAATAATATTTGTCATTTCCTTGATTTTTATCACATTTAATGGATGCGATGATTATGATGACTGGATCCCTAATGTACGGGTTGATCAAACAATCAGTCTTAACAGATTAGCCAATCTTGGACATTTACAGGCAGATATTTTGCCAGGAGGTGTTAACGGAATCATTATTTTCAGACTGGAAGAAGAAAAATTCCTTGCATATGACCGGACCTGTCCATATCAACCTTCGGAAAATTGTGCGGTGGAGATCGAAGAGGTTGAGCTTTTTGCAAAATGCCCGTGCTGCGAATCAATATTTGTTATTTCCGAGGGAGGATACCCCAGTGAAGGTCCTGCAGTCCAGAAAGGCAGGCCATTGAAGCAATACAGAACATCTGTTTCCAACAGACTTCTGCGCATTTATAACTGAAACAACAGCTGAAGATCATTATTGATTCCGGATTCAACAGAAGAGAAAAGCTCCTGTTGAATAAAAAAAATAATGCATCTTTACATAAGACCACAGTCATCCCATATTATGCTTTGTATTACGAATTCAAAAACTGATCCTTATTTTAATCTGGCAACAGAAGAATACCTTCTAAAGAATTTTACGGCCGATTGCTTTATGCTATGGCAAAATGAAAATGCCATAGTTGTAGGTAAACATCAGAATGCCCTGGCAGAAATAAACATGGATTATGTCAATAGTAAAAATATAGCTGTGGTACGTAGGATTTCAGGTGGCGGAACAGTTTTTCATGATCTTGGCAATCTGAATTTCACTTTCATTAAGAATGGACATGAAGGACATCTGGTGGATTTTAAAAAATATACGCTCCCTATACTTGAAGTTCTGCAACAATTATCTGTAAACGCAAAATTCCAGGGGAAAAATGATCTTACCATTGATGGCAAAAAAATTTCGGGAAATGCTGAACATATTTACAAAAAAAGAGTGCTTCACCATGGCACACTGCTATTCTCATCAGTAATTGATGATCTTCAGCTTGCATTAAAAACAGATCCCCAAAAATATACGGACAAAGCTGTTAAAAGTATACGCAGCCGGGTTACCAACATAAAAGAACACCTCGGGGAGAATATGGATATAATGGAATTCCGTGATTTGATATTTCAGCACATAATGAAAATCTTTCCTCATTCGAAGGCATATGAGCTTTCACCTTATGACACAAAAAGCATTAATAAACTGCGGAAAGAAAAATATCTTACCTGGGAATGGAACTTTGGTTATTCTCCAAAATATGACTTCAAAAAATCATTTAATGTCAATGGTGAGCTTATTCAGGTATACCTTAATGTATCGGGTGGTATCATACAAATGGCAAGGATAGACGGTAATTTCTCCAATAAGGATGATCTCAGGAAGATACAAAAGATATTGACAGGCTCTAAACACGATAAATCTGTACTTCTGACAAAGCTCCGAAAAGCTCCATTATCAGATTATTTCCATAGTACCATAACTTCCGAAGAATTTATAAGAGGAATATTTTGAAGATCCAGCAGTTAACCAGACCCGAATTAATCTTCCAGTCCTGTATTTTAACAGATTATCGTGACCCAAAAATTAACTCTTCATCTAAAAACCCGTCAGCTATAACTGTCATCCTTATGTTTTCGGGATGTACTGAAACCATTGAAGACAAGAGAATTGAAGGAACCATAACCGAGCCGTTATTAATAGAAAGCTGGGTATTCATAACAGGATTACCCTGTGCAAGTGAAATAGCAGCAGAGGCGGATACAGTGGCAAGTGTTTCAATGTACTTATAGACTGTCATGGACTGTTGCCCGCTCACAATTCTGCGGCAGGCATCTACCTCCGCATCCTGTCCTGATAGCAGTACTTTACCGGAGAGATTATGCTTGTTTAGAGCCCGGAAAGCTCCATCAGCCAGATGATCGTTGGAAGCTACAATCGCATCGAGCCGGCCGGGGTTAGACTCCAGATAATTGTCAATAATACTGTATGCTTCTTCGCTACTCCAGTTATTTATATAATAATCAACCACTATGGATATCCTGTTGCTTTCCACATGAGGCTGAAGCACATTCATATGGCCCAGTCGCAGCTGGAGTGAATTATTATCACCAGAATCACCTCCAAGCAGAGCATAATAACCCTCCGGTTTGATCCTGGTAAGATACTCAGCCTGCATCTCTCCTACCCTCATGTTATCAAAGGAAATGTACAGGTCAAGTTCGCAATCATTCACTATACGGTCATATGCAATTACACGGATTCCATAATCATGAGCCATGCATACAATTTCCGAAGCCCTTCTGCTATCAACCGGAACGATTACAAGAACATCAATATCCTTATTGAATAACTCAAGAACCTGCTCAACCTGCTTAGCATGACTGTTTTCAGCCTTAGTCACAAATAATTTGGCACCGCTATTCCTGATACGGGAAGAAAAATAATCAATATCCTTTTCCCATCTTTCCTGTGACGGGCCCAAACTGAATCCAATTTTAATTTCCTGTTCAATGCTGCATCCCGATATCAGGATGATACTAAAAAGCACTGCAAATGTCAGAATCAATTTTTTTTTCATAACGGTAAGGTTAAATGAAAAATCACTGTGATTAGTTGATAAGATGTATTTCTGTAAAACATGCAATGATTCTGCAAATTAGGCAATTTATAAAATCCCGTTCCTGCAGGATACCGGATCAGGGAGCCTTTATGATAGAGGAGTAAAAGAAGCCAGTATTCCCATAATTTGACCTTAAAACAGCTAGCGGCTCTTTAACAGCCGGAAAAGAAGATGTTCCCGGAAGAATATTTCCCAATGGGAAATAAACGTAAACAAGGTATAAAATTTTGGTATTAATACCAAAATTTATTATAAGATAAATTAAAAATGACTGGTCTTAATGATTGCTAAAAAGCTTTGCATAGCTAAATGAAAAGTCAAATCAAAATTATACCGTCAGGGATATTACTGATCATAAATATTCTGCGCAATTCTCTGTCTCACTGACTGATGCGTAAGCCGGACATGCGGGGTGCATATAGCAGGACTGCAAGATGAGGGGAGAAGAAATTATAACTGCAACAAAGATAATCCTGTATAGATAAGCCTTTGGGTGAGCCCATAGGATATGGCCTGAATCATTATAACCGGGGAAACCCGGGTCGTTTTTTTTTGACGGTTTCATGGAGATCTATCAGTAAAAAATTCAACTTAATTTAGTAAAAATAATACAAAATAAAAGTAAAAAATGATTTCCTGAATAAAGTTGATTTATATCATCATTATTCATAAATATTTTAACCCAGGATAGCAGCCAAGGGGGTATCAGTAAATATTTTTCGCTACTACTGCCGGGTTGTTGTATGATTTTTCTTAAATTGCGGCAAATCAATTCAACTATTTCTTTCAGGAACATTTGTATTCCAGATCTGTAAAAAACCCAATCAAAGTATGGATGTTAAAGAGAGGATAACAAGAGTAGCTGCAGAGATGTTTTTCACTATGGGGATAAAGAGAGTTAAGATGGACACCATCGCCCAAAAGATTAATGTCTCTAAAAGAACAATTTACGACATCTTTCGCAATAAAGATTCTTTGATCAGGGCTACTATTGATCTCTCCCAGAAGGAACAGAATGATATAAACAACAAAATAATCGATAATTCAGAAAATATTATAGATGCAGTACTAAGCCTGCTGCAAAACGGATCAGAGCTACTGGCCGGTATTGATCCGCAGTACTATGCCGACCTTAAGCGCCTTTATCCTGATATCTGGAAAGAGAAAATAGAAAAAAGCAAAGAATACTCTTTCAGACTTATACTTGAGCTTCTGAAAAGAGGTAAAGACGAAGGGGTTTACCGCCAGGAAATAAATGAAGAGATCATTACTATTATCTTGACAGGCCAGCTTTATATGCTTTCAGACCAGAAACTATTTCCCGATAAGAAGTTCTCAATTGTAGAAGTGTACGAAAATATCATCATTAACATGACACGGGGAGTTGCAACAAAGAAAGGTTTGGAATTGCTTGAGAAACATAACAAACCGTCATTACCCTGATACTGCATGAAAACATTGCTATTCATAAAACACCATGCAACAGGCCAGGCAAGCAATGTGGAAATAACTGCCAAAAGGTTGATCTCTCTGGAAAGAAGCATCATTACAGAACTAATTGAAGCTCCCATGGCTTTGTCTATCCCAATCTCCTTTACAGGCTGTTCCGAAGTAAATCAAGCAGGTCCCAGCAGACCAAGACAGGCAATGAATAGGGAGAGAATCGCAAAGATTGAGAAAATCAGGCCTGTACGGATACAACCGGTGCGGGAAACTGCAGGGTTATTCATAGCGGAGGGAGTCGGCTGGATTTGACAGGGCGGCCCTTACCGCCTGGTATGATACGGTGATAATTGCAATCCCAATGGCAGCAAGAGCAGCCAAAACATAAGAACTAATACTCTGGCCATCCCTGAATACAAAATTGTCAAGCCAGCGATCCATGAAGTACCACGCAACAGGCATACCAATAAATATTGCAATAATCACCCATCTGGTAAACTCCTTTACCATAAGGACAATCACCTGGACTGTGCCGGCACCAAAAACTTTTCGCACCCCTATTTCCCGGGTTTTTTGCTCTGCCATGTAGGATGCCAGGCCAAACAATCCAAGGCAGGATATAACAACTGCCAGAACCGAAAACCAGGTAAATAAACGACTCATTCGCTGCTCTGCCCGGTACATCATGTCAAACTGCTGGTCAAAAAACTGGTAATTAACCGGCTCGTCCATGCAGATGCTGCTCCATGTTTTTTCGATTTTCTCCATGGTAACGGGTATTGATGAGGGGTGGAGCCTGATATGTATATTGGATGCATCGGGCGGACTTAAACGTATGACCAGTGGACTTATGTTATGTTTGAGATTCCGGAAATGGAAGTTTTCGACAACCCCGATAATTTCACCATCTCTTCCCCACATGTTAAAAGGCTTGCCGATAATATCATCACCTCCGATAAAGTTTGCTGCTTCCTGGTTAATAATATACGCGGCAGAATCGGACGCATATTCACGGGAAAAAGCCCGGCCGGATACCATTTCCATGGCAAAGGTTTCAGTAAAATCAAAATCTGCATGTAAAAAATTAAACAGAATTCGCTCATCAGGATCTTTACCCTCCCAGTCAATTCCGTAGGTAGAATTACCAATCCGTGAAGGGAGATCATTAGAGGCAGTCACAAGCTCAACACCGGGAACAGCCTTTAACTCCTGCATAAGTAAATCCCGGTTTCCGCTTGTATTAGCAGAGGTAAGCAGGGTGACAATATTTTCTTTTTGAAATCCCAGGTGCTTGTTATGAATATAATCCATCTGGTTTTTTATTACCAGTGTACTTATAATCAGGGCAACGGAGAGTGAGAACTGAAATACTACAAGTGCTCTTCTGAAGCCCTTGGATCCGATTTTTTGCCTACCCTTAAGTACGTTAACAGGCTTGAAGGATGACAGGAAAACAGCCGGATAACTGCCTGAAATAACCCCGGTAAACAGGGCGATAAACATTAATCCCCCAATCATTGGAAGCGATAAGATCCTTACCGATAATTCTTTCCCCGCCAGTTCATTAAACCAAGGCATCAGTAATTCGACCAGGACAAGGGATATAAAAAGGGCAATAATTGAAAGTAAAACAGATTCGCCAAGAAATTGTGAGGCGATCTGGGACCTTTTTCCCCCTGCTACTTTTCGTAACCCGACCTCTTTGGATCTGCGCACCGATCTTGCTGTAGAAAGGTTCATAAAGTTAATACAGGCAATAAGCAGGACAATCAAAGCAACCGCTGTAAAGATCCGGATGTTATGTATTGCTCCCGTTCCCCAGATGTTATAAAGATAAGATTTTGACAATGGCTCAAGATAAAGGGTTGTCTGCTCCTGGTGCTCGGTTATATAGTCCTTGATTTTGGCTTCTGTTTCCCGGTAATCAGCATCCGGATCAATCTCTATATACGTATAAAAAGAATTGCTGTTCCAGTTGCTGCCATTAGGTCCCCAGAAACGGTTTATATTTGTTTCAAACCTGATTATAAAATCAAAATTAAAATGAGTTCCGTGTGGCTCTTCAATAACTCCGGTAATAGTATACTCATAATCATTATTAACAGTAATGGTCTGCCCTAAAGGATCTTCATCCCCAAAATATTTTTCTGCCATCCTGGTGGTAATTACCATATCATCGGGTCCTTCCAAAGATTCTGAAGCACTTCCTGAAACGAAGGAAAAGGTGAACATCCCGAATGCCCGGGGGTCGGCAAAATAACCACCGGATTCATGAAAAAGTTTATCGCCCTGGCTGAAAACCAGCTGTTGCCATACCGGTGTGAACCTTGCCACATTGATAAATTCAGGATAATCTTCTTGCAGGGCCGGAGCAAGAGGACCGGGAGTATTATATACCAGCATCGGATCCTGGCCTGCATATTCCTGCTTCTCATAAACCCTGTATAACCCGGGAAGTTTTTCATGGAACCTGTCAATATTCAACTCATCCATAACCCATAGAAAAATAAGTATGGATGATGCCATTCCCACTGCCAGTCCGCTGATATTAAGCAATGAAAAGCCCCATTGCCTGATAAAGTTCCGAACTGCGATCTTTATATAGTTTCTAAGCATAATGATGACTATTTAAATTTATATGCCGGCAGGGCAAAAATAGCAGTTGTAATATAGCTTCTGATCATTTAACCGGTGTTATCGTTTTTAATCTGTGGGAATGTCAAATTAAACAGGCTTTAAAAGTGTTATCAAGATAAGTGCCACATACCTCACTCCCCTGCCAATCTGTTTGTTATGAATAAACGCAAAATAAGAAATTGTTCGATATCATACATATAATGTACGAATATGAACATTCTACCAGTTACCGGTAATCCGGAGGAAAATATCATCAAGAGGTGATATCAGGATTCAGAATTTAAATCAGCCTTATACCCTTGATCCACCAAAAGATTAGGGGAATTGGCAGCAGCTACGGCCAGACGGTCGCAAATATCATTTTCCGGAATGTTTGAATGGCCCTTAACCCATACAAAAGTTACATTATGCTTTCGGTATGCCAAAAGGAACCTTTGCCAAAGATCAGGGTTTTTCTTTTTTTTGAACCCATTTCTTTCCCAGCCGAAAAGCCATTTTTTTTCAACCGCATCGGCAACATAACGGGAGTCTGTATATATTGTAACACGGCTGCCTGGTATTTTAAGAGACTCCAGTGCAACTATAACGGCAAGCAGCTCCATACGGTTATTGGTTGTCAGCCGGTATCCCTGAGACATCTCTTTCCGGTGTTTTCCCGACATCATTACAATGCCATAACCGCCCGGCCCCGGATTGCCGAGGGCGGAACCATCCGTATATATGGTTATTGAAGGAGGGTGTGCCATAAAAAATATACTGTTGATTGTATTGCTTTGTTCCTGAACATCTGCAAAGAAAATTTATTGATAGGGTACTGATGAAGTCTCTTTATCAGTATTGGATAATCAATTTACAATAGTCATTTCATCAATAAGGTGAGTTGCACCGGCAAATTTATCAATTATAAACAAAATATACCTGGCATCAACAGCAATACACCGTTGCAGTTCAGGTTCAAAAGAAATATCGCCACTCATTGCCTCCCAGTTACCATCAAATGCAAGGCCAATAAGCTCACCCCGTGCATTTATCAAAGGACTGCCGGAGTTTCCCCCTGTAATATCATTATTTGTAATAAAATTAACCGGCAAACTGCCGTTATCACCATACATGCCATAATCTTTATTCTGGAACAACTCCTTAAGTCTGCCAGGCACCTGAAATTCCCGGTTGCCTGGTTCCTCTTTTTCCATTATACCTTCAAATGTGGTTAGATAATCATAATAAACCGCATCACGTGGCAGATAGCCGCCTACTGTCCCATAGGACAGACGCATTGAAAAATTGGCATCCGGATAAAATATCCTTTCAGGGTACTGTTCCTTAAGTCCGGCAATGAATAACCGCTGTCCCCTTGACAAGTCATTAAAATACTCAGTCGAAGATTCACGGAGATCGCCGGCTTTCTGGTACGTGGAACGAGCTAGACGAAATGCAGGGTCGTCTTCAAGTTTTCTGCGTGAAGGTTTGTCAAGAAACGCTTTAAGGCTGGCCTCGGAAGCAAATATCGATTTTTTAAAAAGAGCTTCTGAATACTTGTCAAAATCGCCTCTGTATCTTCTGATAATATCATTCAGCACCGCCGGATGATATTTCCTGTCAACATCATTGTAAAAAAGCTCAAGCATTGCAGCCACCACCTTCCTGTCAGTTGGGGGATTATAATCCTTATAAAAATTTTCAGCTGACTTTCTCAAGTTCTCTATTGCTTTTTCAATAGCCGGTTGGCTGGGTTCTCTTAATGATAATAAGCCAAGCAGGTTATTTGAGCGGATGGCCATTGACACTATTTCACAGCTCCGTAGAATAGCCTCATCGATATATTGTAGGGCATTAATATTTTCACGCCCGTCATTAACAGCATTGTCAATAAGCTCAAGGGCAGCACCATATTGTTTTTGCCTGGAGGCTTCAGAATTTACCCATTGCCTGAACGATTCTTCAATCTCCTGTTTTTGTTCATAAATGCCAAGCCGCTTTAAATTTTCACTTTGACCAATGGAAAATTTCCAGTAGTTAGTTGAACCTGAATACTTATCAGCATACTGTATCCTTACTTTTTCACTGGCTAACATATCCTCAAGCAGAATCTCCTGACGCAGGCCCCTTATTTTAATCCTGTTTGGATGAGTGACCTCAAGAACTTCATTCACCTCAAACGAAGTCATATAGCGTTGGGTGCCTCCCGGATAACCAAGAACCATGGCAAAGTCGCCTGTTTCAATACCCTTTGCTGACACCGGCAGGTAATGTTTCGGCTTCATGGGAATGTTATCCTCTGAATAATCTGCAGGTGAACCATCGGGAGCTGTATATACCCTGAAAAGGGCAAAATCACCGGTATGGCGCGGCCACATCCAGTTATCGGTATCACCCCCAAATTTTCCAATTGATGAAGGCGGGGTGCCCACAAGCCTCACATCACGAAACCGTTCATAAACCATCATGTGATACTGGTTCCCTCCAAAAAAGGACTGTACCCTGGCAAAATGATGGGTTCCTGCTGTTGCCTCCCTCTCAAGTTGCCTTGAATAGATTATGGTAACTGAATCTCTTTCCTGTTCGGTCATTTCAGGTTCCATACCTGCCATTACAGATTCACTGACATCTTCTATTCTGATAAGGAAAGTAACAGATAATTCGGGAGATGGAATCTCTTCATCCATGTTGCCTGCCCAAAAGCCATCTGTCAGGTAATCACTCTCAAGAGTTGAATGCGACTGTATAACTCCGTATCCGCAATGATGGTTGGTAAGAAGCAGTCCCCTGTCTGATATCATTTCCCCTGTGCAACCGCCTCCGAAAATCACTATTGCATCTTTAATGCTGGAATCGTTGATGCTGTATATATCCTCAGCACTCAGTTCCAGTCCGAGTTCCTGCATTTGCCCCATATTAAGTTTCTCAAGCAGCGGCAGTGTCCACATGCCCTCGTCGGCTTTCAGGCTGACCTGATAAATAAGGCAAAGGCCAATAAAAAAAGAGAAAAATTTCTTCATTTGTTTTTATTTTTTATTAAAGCGCAGCGGTTCATTCTGTGATTCAATTATAGATCTAAACTATATTGCAAAAGGAGCTTCTAATAGAATATATAATCGGCCGCAGGTCAATATATTGTTTTTTTATACAAAACCCCGGCCTTTTACAGGATAAATTACTTTGACTTAGGCTAAGATATTACAAAAGATTTACACCTTTTCATAAAAAATATCATAACGGGAGATTATATAAAATAATTTATCATGATTTCAACAACAGGAGCATTTACTTAAACAATGCAGACCTGCACTACATTGGAATTTAATCTTTAAAATTAAGGCACAGCTGCATTGACTTAATTTTAAAGCTCCTTCGGTGGCAGGCGCTTGGACCATATTGTTTAAGAGCACTGATATGCATAGGTGTGGCATATCCTTTATTTTTATCCCAGCCATAAACCGGATATTTATCGTGTAATTTCAGAATCATTTCATCCCTGTGGGTTTTTGCCAGTATGGATGCTGCCGCAATGCTGGCAAAAACCGAATCTCCCCTTACAATGCAGGTATATGGAATATCCTTGTAGCTATTAAAGCAATTGCCGTCAACAATTATATTTTCAGGTTGGGGAACAAGCAGGGCCAGGGCCCGGTGCATAGCAAGAATAGAAGCCTGAAGTATATTAACATTGTCAATTTCCATATTATCAGCATACCCTACGGCCCATGCCAGGGCATTCTGCTCAACCTCCGCTCTCAGGTCATCACGTCTGGAAGGAGTGAGTTTTTTTGAATCATTAAGCAGGGGGTTCTGATAGCTGAAGGGAAGAATGACCGCAGCAGCAACAACAGGGCCTGCAAGGCACCCTCTTCCTGCTTCATCACAACCGGCCTCCAGGGCGTTTACTTTATATGATGATTGAAGTGTGAAGCTCATTTTTCAGGGTCAAGGGTTTTTTCAATAGATTTCCAGAGCAGGGCAGCGGTAATGTCCCATGAAAATAATTTTCTTCGCACCCTTCCCTTCTCTACAAGAGACCTTCTGAGGCTTTCATCTGAAGATACCCTGATCATTCCCTCAACTACAGACCGTATATTACCGGGGTCAACCAGAAGAGCTGCATCTCCGGCAACCTCAGGCAGAGAGGTCCTGTTTGAAGCAATGACCGGTGTATCACAGCACATTGATTCCAGAACAGGTATTCCAAAACCTTCGAAAAAGGGAATATAAACCAGTGCAATTGCAGCACCATAAACTTTTCGCAGATCCACAGGTTCCATCCGGCCTGTAAAGATAATATCCTTCCTGAAAGTCAATCTCTCCAGTGTTTTCTCCATAAGTGGATAACCATGCATCTTTTCTCCCACAAGCACCAGTTTTATATCCTTACCCGTCTCTCTTTTAAAGCATTCGTAAGCATCAAGCAGTCCGGCAACATTTTTCCTCTTGTGAAAAGACCCTGCAAAAATGAAATAATCCTTTCCGCCGGCATATTGTTTCTTTGCTTCGACTTTTTCTTCCCCCGAAAGGGGGGTGTATAATTCAGATGCGCCATTATAAACGACATCTATCTCTTCAGATGGAATACCAAAGGTGTTACTTATATCATTTCTTGAATACTCGGAAACAGTGGCGATCCTTGAAGCTTTTGAGGCAAATTTAGGAAAAAAATGACGGTAATATATCCGGGTGAAAAATGGGTGAAAATCAGGCCTGTGCATGAAATTTATATCATGCAGAATAGCAAGTGAAGGTATATCCGATGAAAGAGACAAATAGCCGTCAGGTGAAACAAAAATGTCAGCCCCGGTGCTTTTCAGTATTTTTGGCAAGGAATGTTCAAACCACAGGTACCATAAAACCGGGTGTCGGGATTGGGGTGGTAATATAAAGGGTTCTACATTACCGGAAAAAATAAAGTCCCGGGAATACGGCCTGTCAAAAAAAAACATGAATCGATGCCTGGGATGGGCCATTGCGATCCTTTTAAGGGTTTCAAAGGTAAACCACCCTGTCCCGTCAAGCCTGCCTTTTAATAATAATCTGGTATTAACAGCTATGTTCATATTAATCTGTATCTGGCAGTTTTAATAGTATGTGATATTCAAATATTATTAACTATTTTTATTCTAATTATCCCCGGGGTCATTTAAACATTTTCCTGTTTGTGAAACGCAAATTTCTTACAAATTTAACATTATTAGTTTCTCTTAACCTGCTTATCAAACCTTTTTGGGTCCTTGGAATTGATCTCACTGTTCAGAACACCGTGGGGGCAAATGAGTATGGCTTTTACTTTTCACTGCTGAGTTTTTCCCTGCTGCTTAACATTGTGCAGGACATGGGTATTGCCAGTTTTAATAACAGGAATATTGCAAGAAATCATGACCTGGTTCCAAAGTTGCTCCCAAATATACTTTTACTTAAACTGTTACTTGCCGTGGCTTATTTTTCAATAAGCCTGACGCTGGCCTGGTTAATAGGTTACCAGTTTATCCAGATTAAACTGCTGGTTGTTTTGCTCTTCAACCAGTTCCTTAATTCCATGAACCTTTATCTGCGGAGTAATGTGGGTGGACTTCAGCTTTTTCGCACCGACAGTCTGCTTTCTGTGACCGACCGCCTACTGATGATAATAATTTGCAGCTTGTTGCTTTGGGGTAATGTCACAAAATCTGAATTCAGAATAGAATGGTTTGTATATGCGCAAACAGCTGCATATTTTTTAACCACCATAATAACATTGATTGTGGTATTAAAGCGCACCAGACTTAAAAAAATAAGTTTTGATCTCACCGTTACCCGCAATATAATCAAACAAAGCTACCCTTATGCTTTGCTTGGTTTATTAATGGTGCTTTATTACCGTACAGATTCTGTTATGCTGGAAAGGTTGCTGGATGATGGAAAACTGCAGGCAGGAATTTATGCCCAGGGCTTCCGTATTCTTGATGCTGCTTCAATGCTAGGATTTCTTTTTGCGGGAATCTTATTGCCAATGTTTGCCAAAATGATCAAACAAGGCGACCTGGTAATTCCCCTTTTCAGATTTTCTTTTCTTTTGCTTATCGTTCCAGCCATAACAGCAGCCGTTGCCCTCAACTTTTACCGTTATGAAGTGATGGACTTTCTTTACAGAGAACACACTGGAGAAGCTGCTGAAATTTTCGGCATCCTTATGATCAGTTTTGTATTTATGTGCTGTTCAATAATTTTCGGAACCTTGCTCACTGCCAACGGCAGTATGAGGGAGTTGAACACAATTGCCCTGATCAGTGTGGCGCTGAATATTATGCTGAACCTTCTTCTTATTCCGCACTACCAGGCACTTGGTTCGGCCCTGGCGAGCATGATTACACAAGTTTTTGCAGCCTTTTTCCAAATGCTAAGAGTCATGAAGGTGCTGGATTTCTTTCCGGGCCTCAAAATAATAACTCAGATGGCCACATTTATCAGCCTCTTAATCTTAACCGGGATTCTGCTACAATACACTGAAATAAAATGGATTTATGGTTTTCTGCTTATTAGCCTGACCGGGATCCTGCTTGCTTTTGCATTAAAGATTCTTCCATTTCGTGAAACATTTTATAACCGGACATGAAAACATGGATCATAAGGTTCTGCACATTAATACGCGTTACTGACCAGGTCACTTAGCCGATACGGGGCTCCATTAATTACCTGCTAAGTAAATGGCAACTGTCTCTGATTAAATATCTCATGGTTCAGAAGAGGAAAATATCTTGTTGGTCATATCAAGTATTGTTGATAAACAGGGAAATTATCAACAATCGGAATAATTCTGCTTTCAATTTTTTGAAATAAGCCTACTGTCAGGTAATTTTGATATATTGAAAAAAATGAGCTGCAAAATGCAAAAAAATGAGCACTTGAAACGGGTACACAGGCAATCCTTTTTGCTCAATTCACGTGAAATGCGTGCCATGAGTCATTTCTGCAAAAAATACAAGATTAATAATAAATCAAAATTCATCCGGGAAACCCTTGTCACGGCAATACTTAAAAAATTTGATGATGACCACCCGACCCTTTTTGATTTTGATAAAGAGCCAAACCTCTTTTCCGGGTCAGGATCCTGATAACACTATTCAAGTCTGCCGGGATTTTTAGATATAAATTCTTTCCAGCTTTTACATCCGCTTCTTTGTTTGGTAAGATCATTCTGGTAGAAATGACATAAGGCAGCTGCCAGTCCGTCGGTAGCATCCAAATTATCAGGCAATTGAGAAATATCCAGAATTTTTTGAAGGAGAACGGCAACCTGTTCCTTTGAGGCATTGCCCTGGCCGGTGATTGCCTGCTTGATCCTTAAGGGTGCATACTCAAATATCGGAAGAGAGCGGTAAAGTCCGGCTGCCATGGCAACACCCTGTGCTCTTCCCAGCTTGAGCATGGACTGTACATTCTTACCGTAGAAAGGTGCTTCAATTGCCATCTCATCGGGATGATACTGGTCAATAAGGTGCAGTGTGCGTTCAAATATCCGCTGCAGCTTAAGGTAATGATTGGGGTATTTTGAAAGGTCAATAACTCCCAGGGCCAGCATACAGGGATTTTTTCCAACTGACTTTATCAATCCATACCCGGTTATGCTGGTTCCGGGGTCAATGCCCAGTATAATCCTCTCCTTCATTCGTATAAAGTATAGTTATCTAATATAAAATCAATCATTTATTAAGAGATGGTATTCATATTCAGTATTTCACTCTCATGGAACCCGCATGCTTTATTCATTTTATTTTGTCTGCCGAAGGCTGATGCGGGTTTCATTCGAATAAAGTATAGTTATCTAATATAAAATCAATATTTACTAAGGCATGGTATTCATATTCAGTATTTCACTCTCATGGAACCCG